>JALWBR010000013.1 GCA_027037055.1 Aquificales bacterium
TAGCGTATCTAAAAACACCACGGGAGGTCCCTATTTACTACAGAAGCATCATTTTGGGGATTATTAAGAAGGCATTGGAACTTGAAGATTACGCCTATTTCAAGATGCTATACAGCGGTGAGAAAAGTCTTAAGCCTTTTACATTTGCCCTTCTCTTTAACAAGTTCTTCATTGAGGGGGATGTGGTAAAGGTTGAGGGTATCTCAAAATTGATAATATCAACAGGTAATACGGAATTCGGGATACGGCTATACAGCGGTTTATTAAAGCTCAAGAATAAGAAGCTCGGTATGACACCGAGTTTTGGCGGTTTTGAAATAACCAATGTGGTTATCCCCAAAAGCTCCATCATATCTTCCGAGAAGGTACTTATAAAGACCCTTTCACCCATAGTTGTGGTTACCAAGGATAAAAAACCCATATTGCCCTCGGAGGTTGAAAACGGCTCTCCCGATAATTTTGTTATCTACGATACAGAAAAGTTCAACGAGGAGCTTAACTATATCTCATCTTGTGCCCTCAAGAGACCGGTAAATATAAGATTTACCCCTGTAAGCGGTAGGAAGGTTGTGGTTAAGCATCGCATAGGCAGTGAGGAGGGACCCAATTCAAGAACTATAAGGCTTGTTGCTTTCAAAGGTACATTTTATCTTGAAGGCAATCCCGAGGAGTTAAACGAACTTTACAGGATGGGTATAGGGTTCAGGAGGTCTCAGGGTTTCGGCTGTGTTGAAGTTGTCCAAGATACTTCTTAATCTCCTGTTTAAGGGATAGGGGGAGACCGAGTCTCCGTAGCTCTTCCTCCCTCGCCTCCGCCAGATCATACAGGCTTTCAAAGTTGTTATAAATTATTCTCTTCTTAACCTCCCCTATACCCTTCATATTGTCAAGGACTTCTTCCATAGCCCTCTTGCTCCTCAGCTTTCTGTTATAAAAGAGGGCAAACCTGTGGGCTTCATCCCTTATAAAACCGAATATGCTGTAGAGGACAGGATACTCCCTTAGGTTTATCTCCTTGCCATCATCCGTAAAAAGTGTTTCCTCTTGTTTCGCAAGTGCCATAACCTTTATATCCAATCCGTATTTATTCCTTACAGAAATACCCACATTAAGCTGTCCCTTTCCCCCGTCTATGAGCCACACATCGGGCTTCTTCTCTTCACCCGAGATTATCCTTAACGCCCTCCTTTCAAGAACTTCCTTTAAGGCGGAATAATCGTCTATATCCTTTATACTTTTTATCCTGTACCTTCTGTATCTTCTTTTATTCATCTCTCCCTTCTCCCATACAACACAGGACCCTACCGTCTCTTCACCGTAGAAGTGGGAAATATCAAAGCCCTCAATTATTTCCGGTGGTTCCATGTTAAGGACATCTTTAAAGGTTTTCTCTATGATTTCATGATCTATATCCCTCTTCATATTCTCTTCAATTATCCTGCATATACCCTCGTCAATCTCGTCCTCTATTTTTATTTCACGCCCCGATCTTTCAGAAAGCCATTTAACTATATTTTCATCAATTTCAAAATTGCAGAATATCCTTTCCGCAACCGGATTCTTGTAGTAATAACCCAAGAACACTTCCTCCGCATCTTCCGTTTTATCAAGATCTACTATTTCCTTTCCTATGAGCTTGCTGTTTCTTATAAAGAATAAACCCATCCTACATCCCATAAGGTAAAATATGTCAGCCTCTTTGTAAGGAAGCTTTGATACCTTCTGACCCTTTGCTATATTCTGGAGGGCTATTATCTGATCCCTTACTTGTGCAGCCTTTTCAAACATCATATTCTTTGAAAACTCCTCCATCTTTATATAAAGCTTTTCAAGGATATCACCAAGCTCTCCCGAAAGCATAGCTTTGGTGGCCTCAACCTGTAACATATACTCATCCTTGCTTACATAATCGGTGCAAGGTGCGGAGCACAGACCTAAGTGATAGTCCATACACGGTTCTGTTCTTTTTACAAGAGGATCACAGGTTCTTAATTTGAAGGTTTTATGTATAAGTTTTTTAATCTTGTAAGCCCTGCCCATGTATATAAAAGGACCGTAAAGTATTCCTTTGTGATCTGTACCTCTGACAACTTTAACGGTGGGATAATCATCCTCCGTCAGCAGTATCATGGGGTATCCACTGCCGTACCTGTGCAGACGATTGTATAGTGGCTTATGGGTCTGTATAAGATCAATCTCCAGGACAAGGGCTTCATATTCGTTTGATGTCACTATCCATTCAACATCAGTGCTTTTGTCAATCATAGATCTTTCACGGGGATCCTTGTCGTAATATTGAAGATGTTGATAAAGGCGATGCTTCAAATTCTTTGCCTTTCCTATGTAGTTTATCCTCTTTTTGCCCTTGAATATGTAAACACCGGGACTTTCGGGGGCAAGTCTTACCTTACCTTCAATTGCTTCCCTCATTACTCTTCGCTTCCATCCAAAGCTTGTCCATCTCTTCCAAGCTCATGTCTTCAAGACTTATACCCTTTTCCTTCGCCTTCTTTTCAATATAGGAAAATCTCTTTATAAATCTATCGTTCGCCTTCTGGAGGGCGATTTCCGCATTAACCCCCAAAAATCTTGCAAGTTCCACGACCGCGGTAAGTATATCACCTATTTCGTGTTCCACATTCCTGCTGTCTCCCCTACTTATGGCGTCCTTTAATTCCTCAATCTCTTCCGTCAGTTTTTCAAAGACCTGATCAATGTTTTCAAAATCAAAACCCACCTTTGATGCACGATCCTGAAGTTTCTGCGATCTCAATAAGGCGGGCATGTGCTTAGGTATGCCTTCAAATATGGTCTCTTTACCTTCAAGCTTATTCTTGTCCCAGTTTTTGAGAACCTCCTCCGCATCCGCGTTACCAAAAACATGGGGATGCCTTTCTATAAGTTTATCAGTCAGCAGTCTTATAACCTCGTATATATCAAATTCTCCCCTCTCCTTCGCTATCTGCGAATGAAACAGGGGTTGTAATAAAAGGTCGCCGAGTTCTTCTTTTAATCTTTGGGAATCACCCGAATCAATGGCATCCATAACCTCATAGGTTTCCTCAAGTAGGTACTTTTTAAGGCTTTCGTGGGTCTGTTTTCTATCCCAGGGACACTTTTCCCTCAGCTCCTCCATAACCTTTACAAGCCTGTCAAAGGGATGCATAACTCAGACCGCTTCTTTATAGATGAGCTTAGGTTTTGATTTATACTTTACAACATTCTCATCAACTATAACCTTCTCCACATTACCCATTGAAGGCACTTCATACATTATATCTATCATTATCTCTTCCATAATAGCCCTTAAGCCCCTTGCACCCGTTTTCCTGTTTATGGCTTCCCGAGCTATCTCCCTTAAAGCTTCCTCTGTAAATTCAAGATCAACACCGTCCATCTTAAGCAATTTTTGATACTGCTTAACAAGGGAGTTCTTGGGTTCTACAAGGATCCTTACAAGATCCTCTTCGTATAGATCATCAAGGGTTGCTATTACTGGTAGCCTTCCTACGAACTCGGGGATAAGTCCGAACTGAACAAGGTCATCGGGGATAACATAGGCGAGTATATTTTCAAAATCGGAAGGGGTTTTAATGGATGCCTCAAATCCTATGGTTGATTTGCCAAGTCTCTGCTTTATTATATCCTCCAGACCCACAAAGGCACCACCGCAGATAAACAGTATGTCGGTGGTATCAATCTGTATAAATTCCTGATGGGGATGCTTCCTTCCGCCCCTCGGAGGGACATTTGCTATCGTACCCTCTATTATTTTGAGAAGTGCCTGTTGAACACCCTCTCCCGAAACATCCCTTGTTATGGACGGATTGTGTCCGCTCTTCTTTGCTATCTTATCAATCTCATCTATATAAACTATACCCCTTTGGGCCGCTTGCACATCATATCCGCAGTTTTGTAACAGTCTTACAAGCACATTCTCCACATCCTCACCCACATAACCCGCTTCAGTAAGACTTGTAGCATCCGCTATGGCAAAGGGTACATTTAATATTTTCGCCAGGGTCCTCGCAAGAAGGGTTTTCCCGGAGCCTGTAGGACCTATAAGCAGTATATTACTTTTTTCAACTTCAACATCATCCACGGAGAGATTGCCTTCCTTCGCCTTTATCCTTTTGTAGTGATTGTAAACAGCAACGGATAAAATCTTCTTTGCCCTCTCCTGAGATATTACATACTCGTCAAGGATGCTTTTAATCTTTTCGGGGGAAGGAAGATTGAAATTACCGTAATCTTCTGCAGCCTTTCTGTGTTCCCTTATTATTGAGTTGCAAGCATCAACACAGGAATCACATATATAGCAGGATTCGTTGGGTCCCGCTATAAGGACCGTAACCTCATTTTGATCCCTTCCGCAGAAGGAACATTTATTCTTCATACTCATGATCTCTTCTCTATAACCTTATCAACTATACCGTATTCCTGAGCTTCCTTTGCGGACATGAAGTAGTCCCTTTCAACATCCTTTTCAATCTTATCCAAAGGTTGTCCAGTATGCTTGGAGAGTATCTCATTTAGCATCTTCTTTATTCTTTTTATCTCTTCCGCATGGATTATTATATCCGTCGCCTGTCCTTGAATGCCTCCTATGGGTTGGTGGATCATTATTCTGGAATGGGGTAGGGCATACCTTTTACCCTTTGTACCTGCAGCAAGAAGAACCGCACCCATGGATGCGGCTTGACCCACACATATTGTAACCACATCCGGTTTTATATACTGCATGGTATCGTAAATCGCCATACCTGCGGTAACAGAGCCTCCAGGAGTATTAATGTAAAGATATATATCCTTTTCAGGATCTTCCGACTCAAGGAACAAAAGTTGGGCAACCGTAAGATTGGCTATGTGATCGTCTATCGGAAATCCGAGAAGTACTATTCTGTCCTTTAAAAGCCTTGAGTATATATCATAAGCCCTTTCGCCTCTTGGCGTCTGTTCTATGACTATGGGTACGAGCTGATCAATTATTTCCTTCATCCTCTGCTTTCACCTCCTCTTCTTTTTCCTTTTCCTTAATTACAGCTTTTTCCACTATCATCCTTAAAGCTTTCTTCCTCCTTGCATCACCTATAACAACATCAACCATTCCTTCCTTTTCAAAGTACTCCTTTATTTCATCAACGGATTTACCGCTTTCCTCCGCTATCTCCTTATACTCCCTTTCTACCTCTCCATCGGTAACCTCTATACCCTTTTCGTCCGCATATTTATCAAGGATATACCTCAGCTTTATATTGTATTCGGCAGTCGGTTTAAGTGATTCAGCGAGATTTTTGTAATCAAGGTATTTCGGATCTATACCGTAAGCGGAAAGTTCATTGACCTTACTCCTTATCAGGAAAGAAAGTTCTCTCCGAAGAAGTGTCTTTGGTATCTCAAAATCATGCATTTCCACTATCTTCTTGGAAACCGCATCTTCAATTATCTGTCTTTTTGTCTCCTCTATCTTATTTGCAAGTTCCTCTTTTATCTTATTGAGGGCTTCCTCCCAAGTTTCTCCGAGACCTGTTTCCTTTGCAAAATCATCACCCACTTCGGGCAATACCTTCTCTTTAACCGACTTCACCTTCACCTTTATGTTAGCCTTTCCCCTTTCCTTCCCTGTTTCATCGTATAGTGTTATATTTTCAACCTTAATTTCATCATCAACCTTTTTACCCTTTAACTCTTCCTCAACCTCCTTTCTGAACATGTTTTGACCTATTATTCCCGATGTTTCACCATTTAGTTTCTCACCCGTTTCAATATCCTCAATCTCATACTCAACAGAAACAAGATCCCCTTCCTTTATTTCCCTGTCAACAGGTTCCCATACCGCATGCTCTTCCCTGAGGGCATTCACCCTTTCTTCAACCATCTTTTCATCCAGCTCTATCTTGGGAATCTCCACCTCAATGCCTTCAAGATCCTTAAGTTCAAAGCTGGGTGCTATCTCAAAGGATACGGTGTAGGTAACCTTTGGACCCTTTTCATCAAAGGAAACCTTTTCAAGAAAAATATCCGCAACGGGTTTAAGGTCTGTCTGTTCTATTGCTTCTTTAAGCGTTTCATCCGCTACCTTTTTACCCACCTCCTCCTCTATGTAATCTTTGTACCTCGCCTTTATAAGCCACAGGGGTGCATTGCCTTTCCTGAATCCCTGTATTGTTGCATTCTGTTTAACCTTTTCATAAATTTCCTCCGCAATTTTTCTTACCTTTTCTCCCTCAACTTCAACTGTTAACTGTTTAAAAAGACCTTCCTTATCTTCCATTTGCACCTTCATTATTGCCTCCTCTTAATGCGGGTGGAGGGAGTTGAACCCTCACGCCCTTACGGGCACGGGATCCTAAGTCCCGCGCGTCTGCCAGTTCCGCCACACCCGCTTGAAGGGATTTATTATACTCTATTCTTTATTATAAAATTACCTGACATGTCCGTGCTATAATGTCTTTGCCCGGAGGTTGGGATGTTCCAAGGTTCAATAGTTGCGCTCATAACTCCCTTTAAGGACGGAGAGGTGGATTATGAAGCCCTTGAAAATCTTATAGAGTTTCATATTACCCACGGCACGGATGCCATTTTGGTTTGCGGTACTACAGGGGAGTCTCCAACCCTTACCTTTGAAGAACATGATGAGGTAATAGAATTTGTTGTGAAAAAGGCAAAGGGAAGAATAAAGGTAATAGCGGGTACGGGTGCAAATGCAACCCATGAGGCGGTTGATTTAACCAACCATGCAAAAGAGGTGGGGGCTGATGCTGCTCTGCTTGTTGTACCCTACTATAACAAGCCGACTCAGGAAGGGATATATAAACACTTTGCTACGGTTGCGGAAGAGGTGGATATACCCATTATCCTTTACAATATACCTTCAAGAACTGGTGTAGAAATAGCTCCCGAAACCATATATCGCCTCGTTAAAGATTATCCGAATATAATAGGTTCAAAAGAATCAACTCCAAATATGGACAGGATATCAACACTATATAACATGCTCGGTGATAACTTCATTATACTTTCTGGTGACGATAGCTTAACCCTTCCTATGATGGCCTTGGGTGCAAAAGGGGTTATATCAGTAGCAAACAATATACTGCCGAGGGAGGTCAAACAACTTACCGAGTATGCCCTTCAGGGGAACTTTGAAGATGCAAGGAAGCTTCACTATTACCTGTTGGATCTATTCAAGATACTCTTTATAGAAACCAATCCCATACCGGTTAAAACAGCATGTTGGATGATGGGCATGTGTGAAAAGGAATTCAGGCTTCCCCTGTGCGGTATGAAGCCAGAGAATGAAAAGAAGCTTGAGGAAGTTCTCAGGAAGTACGGGATTGTAAGACATAGGTAATCAATGCCATTCTTACGAATACACCGTTTTTTACCTGGTCCAGTATAAGGGATTTCTCATTGTAAAGTATATCTCCGTCTATATCAACATTCCTGTTTACGGGACCGGGATGCATGAAAAGTTTGACCCTTTCACACCTTTCCTTTGTTAACCCGAACTGCAGAAAGTATTCATATTCGGAAGTTATAAACTGTTCCTTCTGTCTTTCCCTCTGAAGTCTTAACCATATACACACATCAGCCCATTCTATGGCATCGTCAACCTTTTCAAACACCTCTTCAACACCGAGCTTTTCTAAATCCGCAGGTATAAGGGTCTCCGGACCGCACACACCCACCCTAAGCCCGAATCTGCTCAGTAGATCAACGCCGGATCTGAAAACCCTGCTGTGTGATATATCACCTATATAGACAACCCTTTTCCCATTTAAATCACCCAGTGTTTCCCTCAAGGTGTACAGATCTATAAGGGCTTGTGTAGGATGTTGATTTGATCCGTCGCCCGCATTAATAATAGGTATATGTACATTTTCCGTTATTTCCTTATAAGGAAAGAGGGCAAAAGGGGTTCTTGTAACAACAAGGTCAAAGCCCATACTCTCTACTGTCATGAGTGTGTCTATAAAGGTTTCTCCCTTCTCCATTGACGATAATTTGGATGTCATAGTGGAAACATTAAGTCCCAATTTCTTTGAAGCCATTTCAAAGGATAATCTTGTCCTGGTTGACGGTTCAAAAAAAAGGAGTAAGACAAAACCTTTTAGATTTTCTCTGTAACCGCCCTTGAACTTGGAGGCTAAGGACAGTATATTTCCAATGTCTTCCTCGGTCAGGTCTGTTGAAGATAAGATATATCTCATACTTTTGAACAACAGCCTATTGACTTCTATCATAACATATCTAAGTAAATTGATGCATATTATGAAACACACAGATAGAGGAGGTTAAAGAAATGTTTGAATACGGAGAAAAGGTACTTGATCATTTTTTGAATCCGAGAAATGTTGGTGTGCTTGAAGACGCCAACGGTATAGGGCAGTGTGGTAATCCTGCGTGCGGAGATGCTATGCTTTTTACTATAAAAGTTAATCCCGAAACGGATATTATAGAGGATGTTAGATTCAAAACCTTCGGTTGCGGATCAGCGATAGCGGTATCCTCACAGCTTACGGAGATGGTTAAAGGCAAGGACATAAATTATGCCCTCAATCTTACATATAAAGATATATTTGATGAGTTGGGAGGCTTGCCTCCCCAAAAGATACACTGTACGAACCTCGGATTAGAAACGCTTCATGTTGCCATAAAGGACTATCTTCTTAAACAGGGTAGGGAAGAAGAGGCAATGAAGATACCAGATTGTTACGAAGAGGAGGAAGAAAAGGAAAAAGCGGAAGGTTTTGAATTCCTGCCTACATAAAATGGTGAGGGCTGTCGCACTCCTTAGTGGAGGGCTTGATAGTACATTAGCTGTCCGCCTCCTTCTGGACCAAGGTATAGAGATTAAAGCACTCCACTTCTACACCGGCTTTTGTATAACCGAACATAAAAGGAGACTTGGTCTAAGGAAGGAGGATGGACAGCAGTATGTCAATCCCGCATTGAAGGCGGCAGCCCTCCTTAAAGTTCCTTTGGAAGTTGTTGATATTTCTGAGGAGTATTTTAATATAATCCTGAATCCTAAATTCGGTTATGGGAAAAATGTAAATCCTTGTGTTGACTGCAGAATATTTATGCTCAAAAAAGCTAAGGAGTTAATGGAGAAGGAGGGATACCAGTTTGTTGTAACGGGAGAGGTTGTAGGTCAAAGACCCATGAGCCAGACTTACGAGAGGTTGAAATTGATTGAAAGGGAAGCGGGACTTGAGGGTTACATATTAAGACCTTTATCAGCAAAGGTTCTTAAGCCAACGATACCAGAAATAAAGGGGTGGGTTGACAGAAGCAAGCTACTGGGCATAAGGGGTAGAAGCAGGAAAGTGCAGATTGAACTTGCAAACAGATACGGTATAGACTACGAGCAACCCGCTGGAGGATGTTGTTATCTTACCGATGAGAATTATGCTGCAAGGTTTCAAGAGGCTCTAAACTTTGAAGGGCAAATAACAAGAGATGACTTAGCCCTTTTAGCTGTGGGGAGGCATCTCAGATTACCATCGGGTGTAAAGCTAATCCTGGCTAGGAATGAAGGAGAAGTAAGATACTTGAAGGGTTTCAGATCAAGATACAATTATGCCTTAAGAAAGGACGGTAGAGGAACCTTTGCAATTATAAAGGGAGAACCTAAGAAGGAAGACCTTCAGCTTATAGCTGATATAGTGGCAAGATATTCAAAGAGGGAAGTTTGCGAAGTAGAAATCCGTATCGGAGAAAAAAGTTATATAATTATTGGAAATCCACTCAGGGACGAAGTAATAGAAGAGTACAAAATATATGCAAAGGCGGAGGTGAGATGAGTATAAGGGATATAAAACCTGATGTTATACATGATGTAACCGGTACTTACTGTCCCGTACCTATAGTTGAGATGTCTGGTAAAATGAAAGAAATGGAAACGGGTCAGATACTTGAGCTTATAGCGGATGATCCTGGATCCCTTGAGGATGTACCCGCTTGGTGTAAATCAACGGGACAAGAATTTCTGGGATACTATGAAGAAAATGGCGAGTTTCACTTCTTTGTAAGAAAGCTTAAGGACTGAGATGGCAATCACGAGATTAACACCGGATATAGTTCTTTCCGATCTTCTTGAGGAACTTCCCGAATCAAAGGAGGTTCTTTATGAACACGGTCTTAAGAAGTTGGAAGATCTGGATATTCTTGATGTGGTTGCGGACAAACTGACCTTAAGGGGATTCTTCAAACTTATGGATATAGATGAGCTAACTCAGGGAAAAATCTGGCAGGAGATACAAAATATGTACAGTAAGAAGACGGAGGGTTAAGATGCGAGATGAAATGTATGAAGAAATTGAAAGGGTTCTTGATAAGATAAGGGATGCACTTAAGGATCACCACGGGGATTTAAAGGTTGTTAACATCAATGACGGTGTTGTTTATCTCAAGTTTGAAGGGGAATGCTCCGACTGTCCCGTTGTTGATATGTCTATCAAAAAGGTGGTGGATATAGCCATCAAGGGAAATATAGACTGGGTAAAAAGGGTGGAAATACTCCAGAAGAAGGTTCAGTTTGATCCCATCTGATGATAAAGGGTGACACGGAAATATATGGTGTAATAGGTTTTCCCGTCAAGCATTCTTTATCACCTGTATTTCAAAACGAAGCCTTCAGATCGGAAGGCATAAACGCTGTTTATGTAGCTTTTGAAGTCAAACCTGAAGATTTTGAAGAGGCAATAAGAGGACTAAGAGCCCTTAATATTAAGGGTGTTAATGTTACACTTCCTTACAAGGAAGCGGTTCTTAAGTATGCGGATATTACTTCTAATGATGTAAAGGTTATTTCATCTGCAAACACTCTGAAATTTACATCAGAAGGTATAGAAGCTTACAACACGGATTGGATGGGGTTTCTCAGGTCTATAAAAGAGCACACCGATATAAAGGGAAAAAATGTTCTTGTTCTCGGGGCGGGCGGTGCTTCCCGTGCTATACTTTTTGCCCTTCAAAGGGAAGAAGCAAATATATACCTGTGGAACAGGACAAAGAGCAAAGCACAGCAAATAGCACCCCTTTTTGGAGCTACCGTTGTTGATATGCCGGAAGATGTAATTCATGAGGTAGATGTAATAGTCAATACAACATCCGTAGGTCTGAATGAAAATGACCCGCCCCTATTTAACTATGAAAAAATAGATGAGAAGCATGTAGTATTTGATGTAATTTATAAGGAAACGGAGCTGCTTAAAACAGCTAAGTTGAGGGGGGCAAAAGCCATTGATGGTCTTGATATGCTTGTGTATCAAGGTGCGGAAAGTTTCAAGATATGGACGGGTAAGGAGCCTCCCATAAAAGTAATGAAGAAATCCGTTCAGGGAATATAATTATTTTTAATGACAAGTATATGGGCAATTGGACTTAACTTTAAAAATGCGCCCGTGGAATACAGAGAAATACTTGCCTGCAATAAGGAAGATCTCAAAAACCTTCTTCCCCTCCTGAAGACAATAAACGGTGTTGAAGAAATTTGTATTTTATCAACATGCAACAGGGTTGAAATATACGGTCTTTTTGAATCGGAACAGGCGGTAAAAGAACTTATACATACCTTTTTAGATTTTAAAGGTGCAGATAAGAATATTTCTAAGTATTTTTTTGCAATAAAAGATAAAAAGGCTGTATTTCACATTTTTAAGGTTGCCTCAAGTCTTGATTCAATGGTTATAGGTGAACCTCAAATTGTGCATCAGTTTAAAGAGGCATTTTTTATGGCAAAGGAAATAGGTACTTCAGGGAAGATACTTAA
>JALWBR010000014.1 GCA_027037055.1 Aquificales bacterium
AAGACGGTCAAGTAGATGTACCCGAATCTATACTTAAACGGTTACCTGAGGAGTTTTTGAGGAAAGCAAAAGTTGCACCGGTTAAGTATGAAGACGGCAAGCTTTATGTTGTTATGCTTAATCCCTTGAATCAAAACCTTTTGAACGAGATAAGATTTTACACAAAGGTTAGTAATGTTATACCCCTTGTTGCCCCCCTTTCAAGCATTGAAAAAACCCTTGACAGGCTTTTCCCAGAGTTAAGGGATGTTTTAAGTGAAATAGAGGAGCCTGCGGAGGTTGAAATAGCGGAAGAGGAAGAAGCTGTCCCTACGGATGTACTTATTAAAGATTCGGAAGAGGCCCCTATCGTTAGGCTTGCTAACGGTTTA
The DNA here is from genome assembly GCA_027037055.1 of Aquificales bacterium. Lineage (GTDB taxonomy): Bacteria > Aquificota > Aquificia > Aquificales > Aquificaceae > WFWF01. Next base: position 372 of record JALWBR010000014.1, read on the forward strand.
ATATTTGAAGCTGTTAAACTCGGTGCTTCCGATATTCATATTGAACCCTTTGAAAAGAAAGTGCTTGTAAGATACAGAGTTGACGGTGTTTTAAGGGTGTTCCATGAGCTTCCCGTCAAGATTAAGGACAGCCTCGTGGCAAGATACAAGATAATGTCTAACTTGGATATATCAGAAAAAAGGAAACCTCAGGATGGAAGGATAAGGATACTTATTCAAAAGAAGAAAATAGATTTAAGGGTTTCAACTGTACCTACGGTGTACGGCGAGAAGGTCGTAATGAGGATTCAGGAGGCAGAGAAGTATCTAAATGTAAGACTTGAGGATCTGGGTTTTGAAGATGATGATCTTGAAAAGTTTAGAAGGGCTATATGGACACCCTGGGGAATGATACTTATAACGGGTCCCACGGGTTCGGGTAAAACTACAACCCTTTACTCCGCCCTCATGGAGAGGAACAAGCCTGATGTTAACATAATGACAGCGGAGGATCCTGTTGAAGTAGCCATTCCCGGTATAAATCAGGTACAAGTTAATGAAAGGATAGGACTAACCTTTGCCTCCGTTCTAAGAGCCTTTCTGAGGCAGGATCCAGATATAATCCTCGTGGGAGAGATAAGGGACTTTGAAACGGGAGATATAGCCATAAGGGCTTCCCTTACAGGTCACCTTGTATTTTCTACGCTTCATACCAATGATGCTCCAACCACGATAACAAGATTAACGGATATGGGTATAGAGCCTTTCCTTGTGGGATCTTCACTCATAATGGTGGTGGCACAAAGGCTTATAAGAAAACTATGCCCTAACTGTAAGGTTGAGGCGAAGATACCGAGGGATGCCCTTGTGAGGATGGGAGTATTGAAGCATGAAAATGAAAATATAACCATATATACGGAGAATCCCAACGGCTGTTCCGCATGTAACAATACGGGCTATAAAGGTAGAACCGCAGTCCATGAGATATTGGAAATAGACGACGAGATAAGGAGGCTTATTATTAAAGGCGGAACGGCTGATGAGATAAGGGATCTTGCTAAAGAGAAGGGTATGAGGACCCTTTATGAGTCTGGAATACTTAAGGTAAGAAAGGGTATAACCTCCATAGAGGAGGTTAACAGGGTATTAACAAAGTAAAGGAGGTAAGGTATGACGCCTGCAACATCAACCGCAAGGCAGGAGCTTAGATTGATGGATATAGTTATGAAGGCTATATCCTACGATGCAAGTGATATTCATTTAACACCGGGTACTCCTCCCGTTATAAGGGTTGATGGGAAACTAAGACCATTAGAAGATTTTCCTGTTTTGACACCGGACATGACACAGAAACTTGCCTACTCCGTAATGCCTGAAAAACACAGAAAAACCCTTGAAGAAACGGGGCAAGCTGATTTTTCCTTCGGTATAAAGGATGTGGGACGATTCAGGGCTAATGTGTTCTTTCAGAGGAACACCATAGCTGCTGCCTTTCGTAGATTACCTTACAAGATTCACAATGTCAGGGAACTCGGTCTTACGGAGAAGGTGCTTGATTTGTGTCACAAGAGTATGGGATTGGTGCTTGTTACAGGTCCTACTGGTTCAGGTAAGACAACAACCTTGGCGTCTCTGATAAATTATATAAATGAGAACTTTCCTCATCATATCATAACCATAGAGGATCCTATAGAATATACCTTTCAGCACAGGAAGGGAATAGTCAATCAGAGGGAGATAGGACAGGATGTTCACTCCTTTTCCGATGCCCTAAGGGCAGCTTTGAGGGAGGACCCCGATGTTATCCTCGTCGGAGAAATGAGGGACAGGGAAACCATAGAGATAGCCTTAAGGGCGGCGGAAACGGGTCACCTTGTTTTCGGAACATTGCACACAAATACTGCTATTTCTACTATCACAAGGATAGTGGATATATTTCCCTCGGAACAGCAGGAACAGGTGAGGGTTCAACTTTCTTTTGTTCTTCAGGGTGTTATATCTCAGAGGCTCCTGCCAAAAATAGGCGGAGGAAGGGTGCTTGCATACGAATTGATGGTTCCCAATTCTGGTATAAGGAATCTTATAAGGGAAAACAAGCTTCAGCAGATTTATTCATTGATGCAAAGCGGTCAGGTTGAATCGGGTATGCAGACCATGAATCAGTCCCTTTTTAAACTTTACAAGGCTGGTCTGATATCCCTTGATGATGCTTTGAGAGTTTCTCCAGATATAAAGGAATTGGAGAGGATGATAAATGCTTCTGGTGTGAGGAGGTAAAGCATGCCTAAGTTTAAATATAAGGCATATACTCAGGAGGGAGTTCTGGTAGAGGAAACCGCTGAAGCCCCTACAATGCAAGAGCTTGTTAACGAGCTTAAGAGCAGAAATTATACGGTGGTTGAAGTTGAATCCCTTACCCAGGAAGCCAAGCCTAAGGGGACTAAAGGAGTAAAAAAGAAAAAGGTCCTTTTCGGGGGAGTCAGTGATAGGGATATGTCTCTCATGTGCAGGCAGTTGGGTGCATTGGTAAAGGCAGGTGTTGGTATAGTTGAAGCCATTGAGATAGTGGCGGAGCAGATGCCGAACCCCATCCTCGGTAACGCCCTTGAAAATGTAGCAAAGATGGTTAGCGAGGGATCTTCTATAACAAATGCCATGTCAAAGCACAGGAAGGTTTTCCCCGACTTTGTTATAAATCTTGTGGCTGTGGGGGAAGAAACTGGTAATCTGGATACATCTCTTATGAGGGCATCGGAGTATTATGAGAAAATCGCTATGATAAAGAGCAAGATAAAAAGCGCATCCTTCTATCCCGTCTTTGTGGTTGTTGTTGCTACCGTTATAGTAACGGGTATTTTATACTTCCTTGTTCCAATTTTTGCAGAAATTTATGCATCCTTCGGAGCCGCCTTACCCTTGCCTACGCAGATGCTTATAAATGCTTCAAATTTCCTTAAAGCTAATGTACTTCAAATTTTGGGAGGAACCGCCCTTTTTATAGTTGCCTTCAGATATATGATGAGAAAAAGTTACAGTTTCAGAAAGAGTGTTCACAGATTTATATTAAGAATTCCAAAATTCGGTGACCTTGCCCTTAAAAGTGCTATGGCTAAATTTGGCAGAACGATGGCAACCCTATTTGTAAGCGGTGTTTCCCTTGATAGAGCCCTGCAGATTGCTTCTGAGGTTGCGGGGAATCTCATTATAAAAGAGGCTGTTGATGTAGTTCAAAAAGAGGTAACCGAAGGTCAAGCCATGTGGCAATCAATGGAAAGACAAGGTATATTCCCGAGATTGGCTGTTGCTATGGTTAAGGTGGGTGAAGAGACGGGTAATCTTGATGAGATGCTTGAGTCCCTTGCAAGGTTTTATGAGGATGAGGTTGATAAAACGGTTGAAGGTATCGTTTCCCTTATAGAACCTTTGCTTGTTGTTACCATCGGCGGTATAGTAGGCGTCATACTCATAGCACTTTACATGCCTATCTTCAAGATAGGTGAAATTATCAAGTAATGTTAAAGTATAAAGATCTTTTGAGGCGAAGATTTGAGAATGAAGGGGGACATATATTCTATAAAAAGCATTTTAAATACAGAATAGCCCTCGTATTTCCTAACACATATAAGGTGGGAATGTCAAACCTCGGATTTCAGCTTGTTTATTTCCTTTTAAACTCTCAGGATGATATTTTTTGTGAGAGGGTATTTTTGCCGGACGATAAGGATGCGGAGGTTGTTTCTGTAGAAACATGCACACCCTTGAGTGAATTTGATCTTATCCTTTTTTCAGTACAAACAGAATTTGATTATATGAATGTTCTTGATATGCTCAAAAGAGGGGGATTGGAGTTATTTAAAGATAAAAGGGAAAAGACAGTTATGGCAGGCGGTATAGCGGTTTCTTACAATCCTGCTGTTCTCTCTCCCTTCATTGACGGTTTTTTCCTCGGTGAAGCGGAGGCGGGAGTGTTGGATCATCTTACGGAAGCCTTACCTTTACTGTCGGATAAATATGCATTTTTAGAATTTATGGCGAGACATCCACATATATATGTTCCTTCCGTAGATGGAATAGCCACCAAGGAGGTGGGAAGGGTCCATAATCTTGAGTCGGAGACACACACCCATATATTTACTGATGAGACTGTATTCGGCGATATGCTCTTATTAGAGCTTGTTAGGGGATGTGAGGCAAGATGCAGATTTTGTATAGCGGGTTACTTTGTTAAACCCTTCAGACCTAAACCCATTGAGCTTATAAAAGACGCCTTAGAGTGGGGAGTCAGATTCAGAAAAAGGGTAGGCCTCATAGGGGCGGATGTATCCAATTACCCCTGGATGGAGGAGCTTTATAATCTCATAAAGTTTTACAATTTGGAGGTTTCCTTTTCTTCCTTAAGACCTAAATTGGATGATGATATCTTGTTCAAGATAATAAGGGAATCGGGTCAGAAAACTGTAACTATAGCACCGGAGACGGGCAGTGAAAGACTAAGATTCCTTATTAATAAGGTACACACGAATGAAGAATATTTGGAGTTTACAGAAAGACTCGTGAAAGATTGTGGGGTCAGAGCGGTAAAACTATACTTCCTTATAGGCTTGCCATCCGAAGAAGAGGAAGATTTGGAGGCTATTACTTATTTTCTTAGGAAAATCTCTTCAATAAGCGGACTTGTAGATATAATCGCAAGTATAAATCATGTGGTCCCCAAGCCTTTCACTCCTTTTCAAAATTATGACATAGGGTCCATTGAGGATATAAAGGGTAGGGTAAAAGACTTTGAGAAGATCATAAAAAGAAGCGGTTTAAAAGGAAGGATAAAATTCCATATTGAAAAGCCTGAGAATACCTTTATTGAGTACCTGCTTTCTGTAGGGGGTGAGAGTATGGGACTTTTACTCAAAGATGTGTATGAAAGATACGGTAATGTTAAGAGACTTACAAAAATTGTTAATCATGTTGATAAATTCAAACCGGTTATTTCTTCCGGTATAAAGGAAAGGTATATTAAAGCCCATTGGAATTCTTTTGTCAAGGGTAGAGAACCCTGGGGAGATTGCAGGGACGGGTGTAAGGTATGCGGATTATGTAAGGATCCTTATGTCTCCTCAGACACTCTCAGGGCTACCTATCCTGTTTGTAACTAATTCAATTATATTTCTGATTTCTTCCCCATCAGGTATTGTTTTGTTTAACATCTTAATCGTTTCTTCTCTGAGTCTTCTTACTTCCCTAATTGCAAACTTCGGATCCTTTTTGTAAACACCGTCCTTATCAAGGATGTCATCTGTGAATTGAAAAAGTAAGCCGAAGTTTCTTCCAAGGTTTTCAAGATCTTTAATGATATCCCTTCTTCCCGCCACAATTCCCCCGCAAACAAAACAGGCTTCAAAGAGGGCAGCGGTTTTATACATATTTGTCTCAACGGGATCTTCATAACCATTTATATCAAAAAATTGCCCTAAAACCATACCTTGGATACCCGCCTTTCTGCTTATAACATTTATAATGTCAATTAAATCCTTTTCTTGGAGGCTTTTGAAGAGATTCCTTTCAGAAAGTATTTGGAAAGCGTAGGTAAGGAGTGCATCACCTGAAAGTATTGCGTTTGCTTCCCCGTACTTCTTGTGGCATGTCGGTTTTCCTCTCCTGAAATCGTCGTTGTCCATGGCGGGCAAGTCATCGTGTATAAGGGAGTAGTTATGAATTATCTCTATTGAACAGCCCACGGTTATGGCATCTTCAATATTACCGCCCAAATAGTAGGTTGTAAGGGTTAACAAAAGGGGTCTTATCCTCTTACCCTTTTGAAGGGGATAGTAGGTTATGGGTTCATAAATATATGAGGGGATTTTATTAGGCGAGAGTAAAAGTTTTATTCTTTCTTCAATAAGTTCTCTTAAATGGCTTATGTCCATAACTCAGATTATATTATTTTCTTACATGGATGTTAAAAGGGCAATAGAAGAGATAGAACACTTCTTCATAGGTAAAAGACATGTTGTTGAGTTAGCCCTTTCGTGTTTAATTTCGCGGGGACACCTCCTCCTTGAAGATATACCCGGTGTAGGTAAGACAACCCTTGCCCTCGCGGTTGCCCAGGTTTTCGGTCTTGAGTTTAAAAGGATGCAATTTACGAGCGACCTTATGCCCTCTGATATAACGGGGTCCTTCATCTTTGATCAATCCAAGGGTAAATTTGTTTTTAAAAAGGGACCTATATTTACAAATGTTTTTCTTGCGGATGAGATAAACAGGGCACCGCCCAAGACCCAAAGTGCCCTTCTTGAAGCCATGGCTGAGAAGCAGGTTACAGCGGACGGAAATACCTTTCCTTTACCTTCTCCCTTTTTTGTGGTTGCTACCCAGAATCCCGTTGAGCAGTATGGAACTTTTCCTTTACCCGAATCCCAGAAGGACAGATTCTCCGTAAGGCTCAGGATAGGGTATCCGGAGAGGGAAACGGAGAAAGAGATATTAAAAGGTGAAGACCCCCTTCAAAGGGTTAAGGCTATGAAACCCGTGCTAAGAAAGGAAGACCTTGAAAATCTCCAAAAAAGGGCGGATAGCTGTTATGTTTCCGATGATGTAATAGATTATGTCCTTGATATAATTCAAAGAACGAGGGAACATCCTTCCATATTAACAGGGGTTTCAACAAGGGGAGCCATGCAACTTTTAAGGGTTTCCCGCGCAATGGCTTTACTGAGGGGAAGGGATTTTGTAATACCTGATGATGTAAGGGATGTGGCACCTTTTGTTTTGGGTCATAGGATAGTACCAAGGGAGGAAGCGGACGGAGAATCGGTTTTAAGGGAAATTGTTGAGGAGATAAAAATTCCCCTATAATAAATAACCTGATGTTTACCCTTCTTATAGACCTTGACGGTGTTCTCGTCAAAGATAAGGAACTTAATCCCTTCCCTGACGCTTCCGAGTTTATAGAATTTTTAAGGGATAACAATATACCTTTTAAAATAGTTTCAAACAATTCAACAAGATCGCCTTCAAAGTTAAGGGAGGATCTTAATAGTAAAGGTATTCCGATAAGGGAAGGGGAGATAATAACCCCGGTGGGGGTACTACCCCAGTATCTTAGGGAAAGGAAAATAAATAAGATCTTTGTTATGGGAACAAATATGCTTGGGGATTATCTGAAAGATGAAGGTTTTGAAGTTGTAAGGGATTATAGGGTGGACGGTGTCGTTATAGGTCAGGATAAGGGTATGAGTTTTGAAAAATTTAAGATTGCAACATCAGCGGTATTCCTTGAAAAGGCAACTATTATACCCGTCAATTTGAGCAGAATAGTGAAAGATTCTGACGGGCTTTATTTCCCAGGAGCAGGTTCCGTTGCTAAGATGATAGCTGAAGCTACAAATTATAAGGAAGAACTGCCCAACCTCGGAAAGCCTTCAAGGGATTTTGTAAGGATGGCTTTAAAAGGACTGCCCGAAGAGGAGGTTTATCTTATAAGCGATGATATATATACAGACCTTATGGGGGCGAGGGATATGGGACTTAAAACGATTTTTATGACAACGGGTAAGTATAAAAAAGATGAACTTGAAAAATCCGGTTTCATTCCAGACTTTGTATTTAACAGCCTTTATGAATTAAAGGCTAAAATATCAGAGTGGTTAAGCTGATTTGGATTTTACTGTTGATAGTAACATACTTTGTTCATGCTTCTTTACTTATAAGATCAGATACCCTTGAAAGGGAAGAAGAAGGTACTCTTATTGCAAAAGGGCGTGTGGAGGTCTTTTATGGAAATTACTTTATTATGGCTGATGAGATCATTTACAAAAGGGATGAAAATGTAATAATTGCAAAGGGTAATGTTTTTATAGAGGCGAGGGATGAAAACTTAATAGCCCTCGGTGATGAAGCGCGATTTGATCTTGTCAGTAAGATAGGGTACATAAAAGAGGTAAGCGGTAAATACAGGAGGTTTTACTTTAAGGCGGACAGTTTCAAAAAGGTTGGGGATGAGATTTATGAAACACAAAAAGGGGAAATAACAACATGTCCTCCACAAAGAAAGGAGGCGGTCCTGTGTTTTTCAAGGGCTAAGGTAACGGATAAGTATATCTTTTCTTACAACAATGTGCTAAAAATAGGGAAAGTGCCCGTTTTTTATCTTCCCATAGGAATACTTCCGGTGGGTGACAGGAGATCTGGGTTTCTTGAACCCATGATAGGTACGGATACATACAACAGGGTTATATACAGACAGCCCTTATATTGGGCGATATCCGAAGACAAGGATGCAACCATCACCTTTGATTACAGAAGTGAACAGGCGGACGGTGTTGAACTTGAGTACAGGCAGGTACTCTCCCCCTACAGTAAATACAGTTTCAATTTGTTCTATTACAGAGAACCCTCACCCCCTGGCTTATGGTGGAAGGGGAGGGATATGAAGGAGTACAGGAGGGATAGGTACAGGTTTAAGATGGACGGAAATTACGGAGGACTCAGATTCGGTATTGATACCGCATCTGATGCCTATTTTATGGAGGATGTGTACTTTGTTAGAGAAAAAGAGACTGTTCCCTATCTTCTTTCCTACATTGACTATCATAGGGAATTCAAAGATGTTATTTTTACTTTTAATCTGAAAAAATTCAGGGATCTTACCCTTTCCGATACTGAGTCTATTGACAGACTGCCGGAGATAGGAGTTTTTCTTAAGAACAGGGAGATAGGTAAGGGAATATTCTTTAACACGGAGATATATTACACAAACTTCTTTCAGGAAAAGGGGGAGAAAACACACCGTTTTATTATTAGATCTGAATTCAATAAAGGTTTTAATATATTCGGTATAAGGGATTACATTTCTCTTACCCATATAAATAATTACTATCTTCCTTACGGTTATTCATCCTACGGGAAGGACGATTTAATTACGACCTTTGCCTTTGAAAACAGGATACCTTTCCTGTGGAGTATGGAAGGAGATATGTTAAAGAAGCAAGCTCTTTTTGAAGTTGTGTACACATATCAGCCTGAGACTTTTGAAAATCCTCAGTTTGATGTGTTTGATGAAATAAACAGGAAGAGTGAAATAAAGTTTCGTATGAGTGCTGATACCTATGTAGGGGAAAGACATATACTCGGTTTATTTATGGAGGGAGGATATAACTATTTGGGTTCCTATTTTTTACCTACTGACGGCAAACTCATAGAGAAGAAATTGTTACCCTTAAGGGTGGCTTTAAATTTCAGTCCGATTAAAGGTATAACTTACACTCAAGATTTTTACTACGATCATAACCTTAGGAATATAATAAGGCTTGCCAATAATCTATCACTCACATACGGCATTGCGAGTGTGGGTGTGGGAAGTTACATAAGCAGGAACAGTCAGAACGAAACAGTTTCTGATCAGACAAGGTTAAAGTTCGGTCTTAATTACAGGGGTTATTTTATAGACACATATTCAAACATAGATAACAGGATTGAAAGGGATCTATTTAAGAGGATCTCCGTCGGTTATAAAAGCCCCTGTTGGTCCTTCAGCATAAAGTATCGCAGTACATGGGACGGAAATAAGGAAGATTATATAAACGAGATATATTTATATTTCTCCGTTTTTAATATAAGGGAATTTATACTGCCGTTGAGGACAAGATGATGTTCTTAAGCTTTCTGGTTTGATTTTCTATATCATCCGCAAAAAAGATACCTGAACCCACAACTACGACATCCGCTCCAGCCTTTACCACTTCACCTATATTATCCTCCTTTATACCACCGTCTATTTCTATAAGGAAATCTGCACCTGTTATATCTCTAAGATTTACCAGCTCCCTTAATCTATGAATGGATCTTTCTATGAACTTCTGACCCCCGAAGCCAGGATTTACGGACATTAAAAGTACATAATCCACATAGTGAACTATCTCTTTAAGCAGATCAAGGGAAGTTCCCGGATTTATTACAACTCCCGCCTTTGCTCCTTTCTTCTTTATGAGTTCAATTGTCCTGTGTATATGATAATTGTTCTCTATATGGACACTTATCCAATCCGCACCCGCAGAGATAAACTCTGGTATATATTTATCCGCATTTTCTATCATGAGGTGGGCATCAATTGGGATCTCTATCCTCTTTTTGATACACTCCAGTACATAAGGTCCCACGGTAATATTTGGAACGAAATGCCCGTCCATCACATCAAAGTGTATAAGATCCGCTCCTCCCCTTATAACAGCTTCTATTTGGGTTTTTAGATCCCAAAAATCCGCAGACAAGATTGAAGGGGCGAGCAGTTTCAATAGGCTTCCTCCTCAACTCTAATTAATATTGTTTCACCTTCAACTACGGGTAACTTTTCAATCTCTTCCACCGCCCTTTTTATATCGTATTCGTAGGCTTTATGGGTAAGTATGACAAGGGGTATTATTGGTTCTCCTTCCTTACCCGCTATCCTGCATACCTTTTCCTTTTGTAAAACGGAAGCTATACTTATGTTAAAATCCGCAAGCACCCTTGATATGGCTGCAAGCACACCCGTTTTATCTGGAACATTGAATCTAAGGTAGTATCTGCTGTAAAAATTGCTTGTGAAATGTATATCCTCGTCTTCCCAACTCAGTATGAAATCTTCACCATTTATCCCCTCTTTTATCCTCCTTGCAATATCAACTATATCTGACACAACCGCTGAAGCTGTGGGTAAGGAGCCAGCACCTTTTCCGTAGTACATGGTTTTACCTACAAAATCTCCCTCTATCATAACCGCGTTGTAAACGGATGAGACTTTGGCAAGGGCGTCCTCGGATGGTATAAAGGTTGGATGAACCCTTATCTCTACAGAGTTGTTCATCTTTTTTGCTATGGCAAGCAACTTTAATGTGTACCCGAGGTCTTTACCCAGCTCAACATCCAATCTGTCTATGTTTGAAATACCCTCAACAAGTATATCATCAAAGTTAAAAAACTTTCCGTAGGCAATCCATGCCAATATGGCTATCTTATGTGCTGTATCCCACCCGTCTATATCAAGGCTCGGATCCGCCTCCGCATATCCCTTATCTTGAGCTTCTTTAAGGGCTTCCTTAAAAGTTACATTACCTTCCAGCATGCGTGTCAGTATATAGTTTGTTGTACCGTTCAATATACCGTATATTGCCTTTATCTTATTACCTACGAGACCTTCTCTTAGGGCTTTTATTACCGGTATCCCGCCTCCTACGGAGGCTTCAAATCCTACGCTGACACCCTTTTCCTTTGCCATTCCAAATATTTCATTTCCTCTCTTTGCAAGAAGATGCTTATTAGCGGTAACTACACATTTGCCCGCCTCAATACTTTCCTTCATTAGTTTGAATGCAAAGTCAATACCTCCCACAAGCTCAACTACTATTTGGGAACTTTCAATAACTTCCTTGTAATCTGTTGTTTTAAGGTGTTCTGGAACCTCAAACTCTCTCTTTCTGCTCCAATCCTTGTCCGCGACCTTTACCAGCTCTATATCAATGCCTGTCTTCCTCTTTATCAGTAATCTGTTATCAAGGAGAAGTTTAACGGTCCCCGTCCCTACCGTTCCGCAACCTACTATACCGACCTTTACTTTCACAGGGGAATATTATCTTACAGGAAATATGTATTTTCAACAGAGATCTATTGGATCTCTTCTTCCGTTAATGTAACCTTGGGTATGGCTTCCTTGAGTTTTTTTAAGGTTTCATAAAAATCATCCTCAACAGTTCTTACCCTTTTACCGTATATCATCTGGAATGCCTTGGACACTATAGCCTCTTTATGCAGGGCGTTGGTTAATCCAAGCTCTTCGTATTTGCTGTTTAATATATCCTTAACCTCTTCAAGAAGGTTGGCTCTCTGTTCCCTTTCCGTTTCCGCGTCTTTCAAAGATAAGGAGGTAAAGTTGTCAACTTTCTTTAATACCTTTTCAAAAGCATACCCGGGGAATCTTTTATCGCCGAATCTGTCGGTGATAAAGCCGACCGTAATATAGTAAGGTTCCTCAATCATGGTTTCAAGCTCGTACTCTTCCATATCCGGGTTATTTTTGAGATGTTCCATAAATATCTCATAGGCTTGGTGTGCCTTATCCTTAAGGTTGGGTGCCTTTTCAATGTTCAGGCTCAGTATAAAGTTCTTTAATTCCTTAGGTAGTACTATGGCAAGTACCTTGTCAAGACCCACCGCCTTTGCAGCCTCAACCCTGTGTTGTCCATTTATTACCTCGTAAGTATTATCATCTTTTTCTATAAGTAAAACCGGATCAACAAAACCTATCTTTTCTATTGAAAACATAAGCCGTTTTACCAGTTGTTCTGATAGATCCCTTTGGATGCTCGGTATGACTATCCTGTTTGTAGGTACAATACCGAACTGTAACTCGTATCCCTTTAAAGGCTCTTTTATTGTATATAGCTCCTTTACCTCTTCCATCTCTATTAATTTATTTTACTTCTGTTTGATAATTTTCAATCAATTATGCTAACATTTAAAATCAAAAGTAAAAGAGGAGGTAGCCTATGATAGTTTCCAACATTCCTGCGGGTAAGAATCCTCCCGAAGATATATATGTTGTTGTGGAGATACCTCAGGGTAGCAGTATCAAGTATGAGGTTGATAAAGAAAGTGGAGCTGTTTTCGTGGACAGATTCCTCTTTACAGCGATGTACTATCCTTTCAACTACGGGTTTATACCCCAAACCCTTGCGGATGATGGAGATCCTGTTGATGTATTGGTGATCTCATCCCAACCTGTTGTCCCTGGCAGTGTTCTTAGGTGCAGACCAATAGGATTGTTGGAGATGAAGGATGAAGAGGGTATAGATACAAAATTGATAGCGGTTCCCCATTCAAAGCTTGACCCATCTTATGAAAATATAAAAACTGTTGAAGATCTTCCTCAACTTTGGAAGGATCGTATAAAACACTTTTTTGAACATTACAAAGAACTTGAGCCCGGTAAATGGGTGAAGGTGGAAAATTGGAAGGGTATCCAAGACGCGATTGATGAGATAAAGAAAGGTATGGAAAATTACAAGAAGAATAATGGGTGATATTGTAGATCTGGGCAGGGAAGTATTTGATAAGGAAGTGGAGGGACTGAAAAGGTTAAGGGATTCCCTTGATGAGAATTTTGAAAAAGCGGTAAAACTGATAAAGGAATGTGAAGGTAAGGTAATAGTTACAGGTATAGGAAAATCAGGTCATATAGGGCGTAAGATAGCTTCCACCCTTTCAAGTACGGGAACGCCTGCCCATTTTTTGCATCCTTCCGAAGCACTGCACGGGGACCTTGGTACCATCTCCAAGAAGGATATAGTCCTTGCTATATCTAATAGCGGTGAATCCGCAGAGGTTATTGCCCTGATTCCCTATATCAAGATGTTAGGTGTTCCCCTTATATCTATAACTAACAATCCTAAATCAACCCTTGCCAAACACAGTGATGTCCACTTATACCTGAATATAGAAAAGGAGGCGTGTCCCCTTGAGCTTGCACCGACCACATCCTCCACAGCGACCCTCGTTCTCGGTGATGCGATAGCAATGGTCTTGTTGTTGCTTAAAGGTTTTTCGCGTGAGGATTTTGCCGTCAGACATCCCGCTGGATCCTTGGGAAGAAAACTGAGGCAGGTAAAAGAGCTTTATCATACGGGCAGAGAGCTTCCTGTTGTCAGGGAAGATACCCCTATGAAAGATACAATTTTGGAGATGACCTCCAAAGGATTCGGGGCTACCGCGGTTGTTGATGATAAAGGTAAGCTTGTCGGCATTATAACGGACGGAGACTTGAGAAGATTTTTTAACAGGGGAGGATCAGTTGAGGGACATGTAGCCAAGGACGCCATGACTCCCGATCCTAAGGTTGCCTTCCCGGAAGAGCTTGCAAGCGAAGCATTAAAAAGGATGGAGGATTATAAGATAACCGTTCTTATTGTGGTTAATGAAGAAAAAAAACCCATAGGAATTATCCACATGCACGATATTTTAAGGGCGGAAATTCTTTAGCTGTTGTGTTATAATCTTTTAGGCATTAAAGGAGAAAGGGATGGAAGGTACATCCATAAAACATGTGGTATTAGGTGTTGTGGCTATGGCTATTCCCCTTACCCTCATAATAAGTGCGGGTAAACCCTCTACCCGCCCCACAAAGTTTCAGGCTTTATGGGAAGGTTATCTCAGATTTGTAAGAAGTATGCTTATTGACAACATTGGGCAGGAAGGTTTAAAGTACACTTCTCTAATATCCGCAATAGGTTTATTTGTTTTCTTTTCAAACCTTTTGGGTATGGTCCCAGGTTTGGATGCTCCTACGGGTAATATGAACACAACACTTGCAATGGCAATAATAGTGTTTCTTTACTATAACTTTGAGGGTTTTCGTAAAAATGGAATAGGGTATCTTAAACACTTCATGGGTCCAGTTCCTGCCATAGCTCCCTTTTTCTTCGTAATAGAGGTCGTCTCTCATTTTGCAAGACCCATTACCCTTGCCTTGCGTCTCTTTGCGAATATGAAGGGCGGTGCTATACTCCTTGTATCTTTGGTAGGTGTTGTTATTCAGAATCCTTTTACCATGGCATTGTCCCCCTTATTTCTCCTGTTTGTTATAGCAATAAAATTTTTGGCTGTTATTATACAGACTTACATTTTCATGATACTTTCCGTTGTCTATCTTGCGGGGGCAGTGGCCCACGAGGAACACTGATATGAGAAAGGAAAAGGTATTGTTAATACTTGAAGATAACAGGCATCAGTATGAATCAGCCCTCAGGTATGCAGGCAAGTTGGGAATGTCCATTATTCTTCTTGTCATCCTTGAAGACATTTACACCCTTGAAAAAACATCTACATCCTTGGGAGTACCCTTTTCAAAGGATCTGCTACCCAAGGCTAAGGAGAGGATAAATAATAAGATTGATGCTATACTTGACAAGATGGAAATTGATCTGGAAGAAAAAAATATTGTAGCCGGTCCTATGGAGGAGACCGCAAGTAAATATGTCAGTGATAAAAAGCCTGAAATGGTTATAATATGTTTTTCTGATTTTCATAGGGCTGTGAAGTTGGCTGATAAAATTGATAAGGACCTGATGATAATAAAGTTGAGAGGAGGTTAAAAATGGGAAAGATATTGCTTGCCATCCTTCTTACTTTAACCGGTATTGCTTCCGCGGAAGAGGCTGCGTCCGCATCTTCTTCGGATAAGGCCCTTTTCTACGGTCTTATGGCTATAGCAAGCGGGCTTGCAATAGGTCTTGCAGCCCTTGGGACGGGTATAGGTATGGGACAGGCGGTAAGAGGTACACAGGAAGGTATAGCAAGGAATCCTAATGTGGGAGGAAGACTACAAACGGTAATGTTCATCGGTTTGGCATTTATAGAAACCTTGGCTCTTTATGCATTGATTATAGCTATAGTGTTTGTGTTTACTAATGTTTTCTCAGGAAGGGCAGGATTCTGAGGGGAGTTTTTTCCCCTTCCCCTTTATAATTAATTTACGGGAGGCACTGAAATGTCCAATGCGTTGAAGCCTCATATATCAAAAAGGAAAAAAAGGAGGAAGAGTGGTTTCCTTGCAAGAATGTCAACAAAGAGCGGTAGGGAAATAATAAGAAACAGAAGGAAAAAGGGGAGAAAGAGGCTTGCACCCTCATGAAAAGAATTTTGGTTAATCTTATCAAACTATGGAAATTGTTTATTTCTCCCCTCTATCCTCCTTCCTGTAAATATCATCCTACATGTTCCGAATACGCTATCCTGTCCTTGGAGAAGTACGGTGTATTGAGGGGAAGTGTTAAAACCTTATACAGAATTTTAAGATGTAATCCCCTCAGTAAGGGAGGTATTGATTATCCCTGATGGAAGGAAGAGAACTGGATCCGAAAAGACTCTTGTTGTTTCTTGTTTTTATGATCTTTTTTATCATATCTTACCAGTTCATAGCCTATTTCTTTATTCCAAAGGAGGAGGTAAGCCAACAGGATAAGGTACGGAAAAAGGAAGAGGTAAAGATAAGTAAGATAATTCTTCCGGAGAAACCAGAATTAAAGGAAAAGGCATTGTTCCATTATGAGTCGGAGGACTTTTATATTGAATTCCTGAGACAGGGTGGTAGGATATATAAGTTAATAGATAAAAAGTACGATGCGGATCTTATAACGGAAAGGGAAAGGGAGTTGAACCTTTTACCCCTTGAGCTTATAACGGGGAATGAAAAGATTGATACTATCATTAATACTGCTGAGTATAGGATATCCGCCGAAGGTAACAGAATAGTTATGGAAGCCTCAGAGGGAAATATAAGTGTTAAAAAGATCGTTGAAATTGAAGGGAAGTTAATGAAGATTAAAATTGATGTCAGTGGTATAGATAATAAGATTTTTGTTAATGCGGGAACTTATCCCGAAGAGCCTTCCTTTTATACCCATGCGGGTCCTGTTCTGAAGATAGGCTCTGATGTTTTAAGAATAGATGTGGATGATATAGTTGATGAGGAGCTGTTTACAGGTGAAATATTGTTTGCTGGGGAGGAAAGCAGGTATTTCTTTAAAGGATTTGAAGGAAGGATAGACAGTGTTATTATTAAAAAGATAACAAAAGGAGAAGATAGCTTTACATTCACATTTGTATCCTACAATGAACCAATAAAGTTTTATGCGGGTGCGAAGGAGTATGCCCGTTTTAGAGGTACGGAATTAACCGAAGCTATTGATTTCGGCACCCTCAAGATAATCGTTAAACCCATATTTTACATGCTTTACTGGGTTTATGAAAAAACTGGTAGTTGGACACTTTCAATAATAGTGCTTACATTGATTGTTAGGATACTCATGTTTCCTTTGGGATACAAAAGCACCATTGCTATGATGAAGATGTCCAAGCTTGCACCTAAGATTGAGGAGATAAGGAATAAATATAAAAAGGACCCTGTAAAGATGCAGGAAGAAATGCTTAAACTTTACAAGGAAGCTGGGTTTAACCCCGCATCGGGATGTTTACCTATACTGCTCCAGATTCCTATATTTTTCTCCCTCTATAAGGTGCTTATAATTACGGTGGATCTTAAATTAGAAAGATTTTTATGGGTTTCAAGTCTTGCGGATAAGGACCCCTTCTATATACTGCCCGTACTTATGGGGGGATCAATGATACTCCAGCAGAAACTTAATCCCAATCCGGATAGCAGGCAGAATTTGATCATGTATCTTTCTGCTGTTGCTTTTACTTTCCTTTTCGCCTCCTTTCCATCAGGTTTAGTATTTTATTGGACCCTTAACAATATCTTAAATATACTACAAAGCTATATTATTAAAAGGGTAATGCTTAAATCCGATGGAAAGTAGGGATGAATATCAAGAATTTTCTCATACTTTCTTTATCCGTGTCGGTTCTTATCTTGCTGATACTTATATACGGTGTCAGTTTCTTTATTTTTGATTCTATAATTGAAGATAGAGCCATAAAAGTTTCTAAGGCTTTAGCAAAGGAGACTTTTAATGATATGTATCAGATAATGAAAAGGGGGTGGACAAGGGAAGAAGTTCTTGAGTTTTTAAAGTCTCTAAGTAGTTCTTATAAGGATACACCCTACGAGCTGGGTATATACAGGGGGGAAATAGTCAAAGAGCTTTTCGGTGAGGTCCCCGAACCAGAAAAATCAAAGGAGGTTATAGAGACATTTAAGACAAAAAAACCCATGTATGTAAGAAAGGGTGATACTTTTATCTATACCTATCCCATTATAGGGAAAAGGGAGTGTTTAAAATGTCATGTTAATGCAAAGGTCGGTGATATCTTTTGTGTTCTTGAAGTTAAGCATGATATGGGTCCTGCTCTTAAAAGTTTGAGACAGCGATTGCTCATGTTTTTTATGTTCCTATCTCCCATTCCCCTTGTGGGAGCCTTTGTTATAGGTTCTGTGGTTAGCAGGAGAATACATTCATCGGTGGAAATGTTGAGAAATAATGTAAAAAGTATAAACAGAATCAGTGATTTGAGACACATAGAGATAAAAAAGGGGAACATTCCTTTTAAAGAGATTGAGGATATATTCCAGGAAATAAACACCCTCGTTACCAAGCTGAAAAGCGTAGCCATAGACAGGGACATCCTTGAATTTGAGATAAAACTGTTGGAAAGGTTTGTAATCACATCCGAGATAATCAAGGAATGGAGAACCTATGTAAGGGATCTCCTTTTCAAAATGAATGCTGTTGTGGAAACCCATGCTGTTTTTTGTGCCTTCCTTGAAGATGAAAGTATCAATATAGACATATTCTGGAGGGCTAAACCCTCCGTTAGGGCTCAATATGTAACGGAGAATTTCATAAAAGAAAAACTTTCAAGCCTTTCCATGTTTGCATCGGGTAAGATTGACAGTGCAAGTATATCCCATAACATAGGTGAAGCGGAGGGCGGTTCCCTTGATTTTGCCGGCTTACATGATGTTGAAATATATACGAGGGTTGCGATATTGGAAAAACCTAAGATTGCGGGTTTCTTCGGAATAATAGTCAAGAAAGGAGAAGCATATAAGGATATAAAGGATCTTCTTATGAACGCAATGCTTGCTTCCCTTATAAATGTTATAGGATCTTCAAAAGCCTTGTATAAGTATATTGAAGAAATTGAGTATTATGCAACAAGGGATCCCCTTACAGGTTTATACAACAGAAGGCTGTTCGGTGAGTTTCTTGAGCATGAAATTGAAAGGGCGAGAAGGATTAACACAAATGTAGGTCTAATTTTTATAGATATTGATAACTTTAAGCTCATTAATGATACCTACGGTCATATTTACGGAGATATGTATTTAAAGGAGGTTGCCCTTGCTTTGAAGAAAAGTATAAGGGAGGAGGATATAGCTGCAAGATACGGGGGTGATGAATTTGCAATAATACTTCCCAATTCGGATCTTGATACCACCTTCTTTATAGCAAGAAGGATTAAAAAGTCCATAGAGGATATATATGTTGTATCTTCAAAAGGTGTTTATATAAGATCAACCGTTTCGGTAGGTATAGCGGTATTTCCGGAACACGGTCAGACAACCATGGAACTCTTGGCAAGTGCGGATAACATGCTGTTACAAGCTAAGGATCAGGGTAAGAACAGGATATACGGTCCTATGGATGAAAGCATTGCCAAGGCTATGGAGAGATATAAGGAGGTAAGTCATCTTATACTTAAGGCTACGGAAAACAAGGATATTATAACTCCGCACTTCCAGCCCATAATGAATCTTTCCGAAGAAAAGGTTGAGGCTTACGAAGTACTTATGAGATTCGGGGATGAGCATATCCCGGCGAGTAAGTTTATTGATATTGCGGAAAGGATGGGAACTATTTATAAGCTTGATACTATTCTATATGAAAAAACCTTTGAGAAGATTTCCCACATAAAGGAAAAACATCCGGAGCTTAAATACTTCTTCCTTAATATGTCATCAAGGGCACTTATACTTGAGGATTTTGTCCTTGATATGGAAAAACTTGCTGTCAAATACGATATAGATCCCGCGATGATAGTTTTTGAAATAACGGAGAGACAGGCTGTAAAGACGGAGGACTTACTTATAAAATTCATAACGCGCCTTATAAATGCGGGATTCAGATTTGCCATAGATGATTTCGGGTCAGGTTATTCGTCATACTACTACTTGAGAAAGATACCCATACACTTTTTGAAGGTTGAAGGTGAATTTGTTAAAGGTATGGTCAGAAGCAGGATGGACAGGGCTTTTGTACACGGGATAGTTCTGCTTGCAAAGGAGGCGGGCATAAAAACTATTGCTGAACATGTTGAAACAAGGCAAATATTTGAAGCGGTGAAAGCTGCAAACTTTGATTATGCTCAGGGTTTTTATATAGGGAAACCTTCTCCTTTTATATAATATTATTCCATGATACTTTTGCTCATTTGCACAGTACTTTTTGTTTCCTTAACCTTTGGTGATATAAAACTTATAACACCCTCTCAAATAAAGGATTTTATTAAGGATGAAAATACTGTAATTATTGACTTAAGGAGAAGCATGAAAGATTACTGGAAGGGACACATACCCAAGGCTCAGTGGGTTAATGTTGAGGCTTTCCGTTTTCCTAAGAATGGTATTCCCGCCTTTTTTATTGATCCTGATTTGTTTGTAGAAAAATTGAAGAATCTCGGTATAGACAGAAACACAAAGGTTGTTCTCTACGACGATAAGGGTACATTTATAGCCTTTTATGTAGCGTGGGGGCTTGACCTTATAGGTCATCCAGAAATCTATGTGCTTGAGGGTGGGTATAACAGGTATGTTGCAGAAGGTTTTCCTGTAACAAAAGAGTACCCTTCGGTTACTCCTAAGAAGAATTACGGTGAGTATAAGGTAAGGGAAGATATAAGGGCTGATATTGAAGAGATTAAAGAAGCCTTAAAAAGCAAAGAATATATATTTCTTGATGCAAGACCTCTGGAGCTTTATGAAGGAAAAAAGGGGTTTTGGAAGAGATTAGGGCATATAAAGGGTGCGGTCAACAGATTCTGGCGTCAGGATTTTGAGGAGGTGGAAGGGAAAAACGGTCTTAAGTACTACTTATTGAGACCGAGGGATGAGGTCGGTTTATTTTATGAAGGTCTTGGTATCGGCAAAGGAAAGAAGGTGATCCTTTACTGCGGGCAAGGGCTAATGTCCGCTGCTACCTACTATGTACTGAAATACTATCTGAAAGTAAAGGATGAGGTAAAACTGTATGACGGTTCTTGGAACGAGTATTCTCAAACAGACTTACCTGCCGAGCCTTGATTTTGCATATTCCATAAGTCCTCCCGCCCTAAGTATATCCATAAGCTCTTTCGGAAACTTAGTAGCTTTATAAACCTCTCCCGTCCTAAGTATTTTTATCGTACCCCCTTCAAGATCAACCTCAACTTCATCTCCATGATTTATTTTATCAACCGCTTCCGGGGATTCCACTATGGGAAGTCCCATATTTATGGCATTCCTGAAAAATATCCTTGCAAAGGACTTGGCTATTACCACTGGTACTCCCGCATACTTTATGGCTATGGGGGCGTGTTCCCTTGAGGACCCTGATCCGAAATTCCTCCCCGCCACTATTATATCTCCCTTCTTGTGTTCCTTAGCAAAGTTAGGGTGTTCCGAGTCTTCCATCACATGTTGGGCAAGTTCATAGGGATCCGATGTATTGAGATAGCGTGCGGGTATTATTTGATCAGTATCAACATTATCACCGAACTTCCAAACCTTCCCTCTTATAACATTTCCGCTCATAGTCTTTTTAATATATCATAATTTTGCTATAATTTTTATCATTATGAAGGTGTACAGATTGAAGGAGCAGGATAATTTGAGGTCAATAACTATATTTCACGCTATGGCAAGGCTCGGTTACGAGGGTTTGGTTGTTGTCTATCCTAAGGAGACATACATAAGTGTGGGCTACTTTGACAAAACCCAAAGCATCATTGATGTGGAAAGATGTCGGGAACTGGGAATACCTGTAATAAGAAGGGAAGTAGGAGGAGGTCCTGTTTTACTTGATGGCAATCAGGTTTTTTATCACCTTATAATGAAAAGGGGCGGATATAAACTTCCCTTTAAAATAGAAGAAGCCTATGAGAAGTATTCACAGCCTGTAATAAACACTTATAAAAGGCTCGGTATTGATGTGTATTACAGACCTATTAATGATATAGCGGTTAAGGAATCCCATAAAAAAATAAGCGGTCAGGGTGCAGCTGACATAGGAGATTCTTTCGTTTTTGTAGGAAGTATATTGCTTAAGTTTGACACTAAGCTTATGTCTCAACTCTTCAGGGTACCGGAGGAGAAGTTCAGGGATAAACTCTATAAAACATTAGAAGAAAACATCTCTTGGGTGGAAAAGGAAACGGGAAGGATGCCTTCAAGGGATGAGGTGGAAGATATATTAATTGAAGAGTTTTCAAAGGTAGTGGATTTTAAAGGAGAAGGCACCATAGGTGATGATGTTATAGAACTGGCTGATAAGTTAAAGGAAGAGTTTACTTCGGATAAGGTTCTGTTTGAGGATACTGGAAGGGAACATAGGGCAATAAAGATAAGAGAAGGGTTGTATATAAGGAACGGTGTTCACAAAGCTAAGGGAGGTCTTGTAAAAAGTGAGGTGTATGTGTGGGAGAATGTAATAGAGAATGTACGTATATACGGGGACTTTACCCTGTATCCCAAGGAGGCAATACTTGATCTTGAGGAGCATCTTATAGGCATACCCTTTGAAAAACCTGCTATCGAGAAGAGGGTTAACGACTTTTTTGCAAAGGACGGACTTGATTTCCCCGGAGTTACCACGGAAGACATAGTCAAAAGTGTTTACGGTGAGTAATTAAGTACCCATCTCCCATGATTCAAGGTATTCTTTTTGCTCTTCTGTAAGCATATCTATTTTTACTCCCATCGCGGAGAGTTTAAGTCTTGCCACTTCACTGTCTATCTCATAAGGAACCTTGTAAACCTTATTATCAAGCTTTTCCGCATTTTTAAGAATAAACTCGGCACATAGGGCTTGATTTGCAAAGGACATATCCATGACGGAAGCG
The DNA here is from genome assembly GCA_027037055.1 of Aquificales bacterium. GTDB lineage: Bacteria > Aquificota > Aquificia > Aquificales > Aquificaceae > WFWF01. The sequence goes on from JALWBR010000014.1 coordinate 22,935, forward strand.
GGATGCCCTTCAGCGGAAGCAAGATTTATTAGCCTTCCTTCCCCGAGGAGATATATCTTTCTTCCATCTCTCAAAGTGTACTCGTCAACAAACTCTCTTATTTTTCTTTTTTCAACGCTCATCTCTTCCAGTGCGGGTATATCTATTTCTACATTAAAGTGTCCCGAATTTGCCACTATGGCTCCGTCCTTCATAACCTCAAAATGCTCCCTTCTTATTACGGAAGTATTCCCCGTAACCGTAACAAAAAAGTCTCCTATTCGGGATGCTTCAATCATGGGCATGACCATAAACCCATCCATCTTAGCCTCTAAGGCTTTAATGGGTTCTACTTCTGTAACTATAACATTTGCTCCCATACCCCTTGCCCTCATGGCAACACCCTTACCGCACCAGCCGTAACCCGCGACAACAAAATTAGATCCCGCAATCAATCTGTTCGTTGCCCTCAATATTCCGTCAATGGTTGATTGACCCGTTCCGTAACGATTGTCAAACATGTGCTTTGTATAAGCATCATTAACAGCAATTATGGGGAATTTAAGCACACCTTCCTTTGCCATTGCCCTGAGCCTTATAACGCCCGTTGTGGTTTCTTCCATTCCTCCTTTTACCTTATTGCAAAGCTCTGGGTAATCCTTGTGCAGTGTAGATATAAGATCCGCCCCGTCATCTATAACTATGTCCGGTTCTTTTTCTATAACCGCCCTCAGGTGTGAGTAATATTCCTCCTTGCTTTCTCCTTTTATTGCAAAGACGGGTATCTCATGGTATTTAACAAGGGCGGATGCAACATCATCTTGGGTTGATAAGGGATTTGATGCGGTTAGAAAGACCTCTGCACCACCTTCTTTTAGTGTTATAACAAGATTGGCTGTTTCAGTGGTTACATGAAGACATGCGGATATTTTTATCCCCTTAAGGGGTTTCTCCTTCTTGAATCTTTCCCTTATTGTTCTTATAACGGGCATATCCCTGTACGCCCATTCTATTCTCAGGTTGCCCTTTTCCGCTAAGGATAAATCTTTTACATCAAACTCCACTTCTTTCCTCCTCTTAGGGATTAATGGCGGAGCCGACGGGATTTGAACCCGCGACCTCCGGCTTGACAGGCCGGCGTTCTGGACCAGGCTGAACTACGGCTCCTCAAAGGTATATAATAATATACCACAACTGTCTTATAAGGGTGACTTAACCTCCTTATAGCCCGCGGGTACCGTAAAGATTTTCTTATTTATGTTTTTCCTTTTAACGGATTTTATAACAATTTCCCCTTCTGGCATATCAAGCCTGATGGCTACACCATACTTTTTTATATTTTGATCCGTAAATCTTTTAATATCTTTAAGTAAGGACGGATTACTCTTACCGAAATCTGTTTTCTTTGCAGCATTAATAAGCACCTCTGTTTTAAGCCTTTCCGCATTTATAAGATCCTTGTTATCCTTCGTGAACCATGCGGGAATCTCCAAAGATTTACCTCCGTTTTGCATCGCTCCGAACTTGATTATTATCTTTCTTACTTTGTATTTACCTATCTTCTTATACTCGTTGGTAGGTTTAAGAAGATCTTCTTTTACTGTACATTTTTGTGTATTGGAATCACATTCTATATAGGGTGCCAAGAAGCTTATTACCATGAACTCTGGAATATGGGAAAGGTCCGTATAGGTCTTCTTTTTGTGATCAACTGAATATATCTTCACTTTGTTATTAACTATTTTCTGTATGATAGAGGTTTCCTTAGTAATCTCGGGAGGTATGGAGCCTCTTATTTCCTCCGGCACCTTATCCATATCCATTTTTAAGGTGGTTTTTGTATCTATTCTCATTGCGTCCTTGACAATGTACACCGTTGAAACACTTACAACCGTTACATGACCTTCACTTCCCCTTGATTCCTCAACGACGATATATCCGTTTATGGAGAAGGAGAAGGAAAAAATGACCAATAGGACAATTACCAACTTTTTCATCTCTTTACCCTTCCCTCAGCCGGGCTATTTATACCCCGCCTTTAAAAAGCATCCAGGACCCGGCAGGCGGCATTTGGATGCTCCTCATATATTATACTCCTTATGTAGGATAAAATTTTAATTATTATGCTTACGGAAAGAAAATCCCTTGAGTCAAGGGAGCTGACATTAATAAACGAGATAGCCAAGGTTTTGAGTAAAGGAGCATCCCTTGATAATGCTGTTGATGATACCCTTAAGATAATGTACTCCTTCTGGGATGTAAGATACAGTTTTGTGGCTTTATACAATAGGGATTTGAAGGTTTTAAATATAACCCATGCCTTCGGTTTATCAAAGGAGGAAATAGAGAGGGGTATATTTAAAAAGGGTGAAGGTATTACGGGTAAGGTATTTAAAACGGGAATACCTGTTGTTATATGGGATATTGAGACGAACAAAGCCTTTGCAAATAAAACGAGGATAAGGGAGAAACTTAAAGAAAATGAATCTTTTATAGCGGTACCTATAAGGGTAGGCGGTGAGATAATAGGTGTACTTGCTATATTTAAATCCTTTGAAGGTAAAGAAAGTGTTGAGAGAAGCCTTGAGGTTTTAATCATAATAGGGACCATACTGGGTATGTTTCTAAGGCTCAATCAGAAAATGACGGAGGAGAGAAAAGAATGGGAGGAAGAAAAGAGGATCCTTACCAGGGAGCTTACTGGAAAGTATAACATAGACAATATTGTGGGTAGCAGTCCCGTAATCAGGAACTTGATAGATATAATTGAAAAGGTAGCAAGGACGGATAGTACGGTTCTGTTACTCGGGGAGAGCGGTACGGGGAAAAGTCTTTTCGCAAAAACTATACACGCCCTAAGCGAGAGAAAGGATAAACCTTTTATAACAATAAACTGTGCGGCTATTCCCGAGCATCTGCTTGAATCGGAGCTGTTCGGTTATGAGAAGGGTGCTTTTACCGGTGCTTATGCGTCAAGAAAAGGTAAATTTGAACTTGCAAACGGTGGTACCGTATTCCTTGATGAAATAGGTGATATGCCCTTATCTTTACAACCTAAAATACTCAGGGTTATTCAGGATAAAGAGATAGAGAGGATAGGTGGGGACAAGACCATAAAGGTGGATGTGCGTATTATAGCTGCTACCAACAGGGATCTAAAAAAACTGGTTGAGGAGGGTAAATTCAGGGAGGATCTTTATTACAGATTGAATGTAATACCCATTTATATACCTTCTCTCAGAGAAAGGAGGGAAGATATACCTTTGCTTGTTGAATACTTTCTTGATCTCTACAACAAGAAACACGGTAAGAAAGTTAAGATAACACCAGATGCATTAAAGGTAATGATGGATTATGAATGGAGCGGTAATGTGAGGGAACTGGAGAATCTGATGGAGAGGCTTGTTGTTATGAAGGATGATGTTATAAGGGACATTGATTTGCCCCCCTACATACTTACAACGAGAATAAACAGGGAAAGGACAGTGGGTAACATGCCCCAGTACATAGAAAGGACAGAAAGGGAAAAAATTATAGAAGCTTTAGAGAGGACAGGATATGTGAAATCAAGGGCTGCAAAGCTTTTGGGATATACACTTAGACAGCTTGACTACAGGATAAAGAAGTACGGTATAGAGATAAAGAAATTTTAGGGTTGAAAATTTCCTTAAGGATATTAAAATATAATTATATGCTTATATTCCTTAGGAGGAATAAGTCATGATAATAGGTGCGGATGTTCAAAAACAGCTTGAGGATGTATTTTCAAAAGAACTTGACAAGGATGTAAAAATAATACTGTTCAGTCAAGCGATAGGTTGTGATACATGTGAAACTGCGGAACTTCTTTTTAAAGAGATTTCCGAATTGTCAGAAGGCAAAATAAAACTTGAGGTATATTCACCGGTTCTTGATAAAGAGATTGCGCAGAGTTACGGTATAGAAAGGGTTCCCTCAATAGTTATAGAAGGGGATAAGGATTACGGTATAAGGTACATAGGATTGCCTTCCGGTCTTGAGTTTTCAACCATAGTACACGGTATTATAAATGTTTCAAAGAGAAAGCCGAATCTTTCTGAGAAAACGATTGAAGAATTAAAGAATATTGATAAAAAGATAAACATAAAAGTTTTTGTTACAACAACATGCGGATACTGTCCTCAGGCTGCAATAACTGCGATGAACTTTGCCCTCGCAAGTGACTTTATAGATGCTTATATTATTGATGCTTCTGAAAACTATGATCTTGCGGAGCGTTTCCAGGTGGTTGGGGTTCCTAAAATTGTTATAAACGATGGCCTTGTTGAATTTGTAGGGGCTCAACCGGAAAATAACTTTTTGGGTTATGTGATTTCAGCCTACAAACTTTTGGAACAGGGAGTCAATTCTTGATATTATTTTATATTAAGGAGGGGGTAAAGGCTGAGATATGTACTTATACTTCTTTTAGTTTGCCCTTTTACCCTATATTCAAAGGAACTGACCGCATGTTACAAAGCCTATTTTTTTATATTCCCTGTGGCAAGATCATGTATAAGCTATAAGATAAAGGGTAGTCTCCTTGAAATCAAAAGCTTCATAGAAACCGTAGGTGTGGGGAAACTCGCCCATAAGGTAAATAATAAGGGAGGTGCAAAGATTAAGCTCGGCAGTTTACATCCAGAACATTTCTTTTTTCATCAGGAGGAAGGTAGATTTAAAAGAAGTATGGTTTATTACTTTAATGAGGAGGATAATAGTATAAAGATAAAAGTAACAAAGTACAAAGGACTTACGGATGAAGTAGAGAAGGTTGTGGATGAAATACACTCTTACGATGGATATAAGGATCCTTTTACTGCTTCCATTGATCTTTATACGGAAGTAGGTTCAAGGAAAAAGGGATATTTAAAGATTTTTTATGACGGTAGAAAATATAAGATACCCTATTTTGTCGTTGGGGAGGAAATGATTGATGGAAGGGAGGTATGGCTTGTAGAAGTTGAACCCGATATAAAAACCGAAGGTCTTATGAAACCTAAGGGAAAGTGGTATCTTTGGATTGACAAAAGAAGAAGGTTGCCTATTAAAATGGAACTTGAGTTTACCTTGGGATCAACCCTCGTTGAGCTTGAAAGTATAAAAGGTAAGGAAGATATTATCTCTGAACTGGTAAAGTGAATATAATAAGGCTTTGTTGTATAATGGGTTAAATGAAGCGTGATTTCATAGATCTGTGGCAGATAACTCCTGAAGAGGCGTGGAGTCTCTTAGAGCTTACCCTTGATATAAAGGAAGGAGATAGGGATGCAAGGGATGTACTTAAAGGTAAGCATGTTGCACTTCTATTTTCAAAACCTTCAACAAGGACGAGGGTTTCCTTTGAGATAGCCATAAATCAACTTGGAGGCATAAGTTACTTCCTTCAAGAGAGTCAGCTACAGCTTCAGAGGGGTGAAGATGTAAAGGACACAGCGAGGACCCTTTCACGATATCTTGACGGCGTAATAATAAGGACCTCCTCCCACACATGGTTGGAAGAATTTTCTCAGTATTCCACTATTCCCGTTATTAACGCCCTTACGGATAAATCCCATCCCTGTCAGATTCTCAGCGATGTATTTACACTTTATGAAAAGTTCGGCAAAGGGATAAGGGAATTAAAGATAGCCTATGTGGGGGACGGTAATAATGTGTGTAATACATGGCTTGTGGGAGCGGGGCTTTTTGGTTTGAATCTTTATGTTGCAAACCCCGAGGGTTATGAGCCGAGCAGTTATTATCTTCAGGCGGGAAGGGACTTGGCCGAAATGACTGGCGGTAATATATACTTAACTACAAATCCGAAGGATGCTGTAAGGGATGCTGATGTCGTATATACGGATGTATGGTTCAGTATGAACGATCATCATGACGATGAGAAATATAATGCCTTGAAACCCTTCCAGGTTAATGAGGAACTTTTATCCTACGCAAAGGAATCAGTACTCGTTATGCACTGTCTTCCTGCAAAAAAGGGTCAGGAGATAACCGAGGAAGTGTTTGAGAAATATTCCTCGTTTATTTTCACGCAGACGGAGAACAGATTGCATACCCAGAAGGCACTTTTATACTTTATATATCAGGGTAAGTAGAGAATTGGATCCTGTCTTATACCGTATTTTATAACCTCATAGTGAAGATGCGGTCCGGAGGTTCTGCCCGTTGACCCCACATAACCTATTATCTGACCCTTTTCAACTTTTTCTCCATATCCCACCGCATAATCAAGGAGATGACCGTAAAGGGTAACAAAGCCATAGCCGTGATAAACTATCACAGTTTTACCATAACCTTTTATCCATCCTACATATATAACCCTTCCGGATGATGTTACATTTACAGGTGTGCCGTAAGGTGCCGCTATATCAACACCCGTGTGAAATTCTTTAACCCTTCTGAATATTCTCCATCCGAAATCGGAGGTTATTAAACCTACAACGGGCCATATATCCGGTTTTACTGTTTCAACTATCTTTACATCCGCAAGATCTTTTATTATAGTTTCTTCCCTGTATTCTCTCTCTTTTATGATCCTTTTAATTTCATCCTCTACGGGAAGTATATCCTTCCCGTTAGAACCCGGTTTATAGCTGTATCCTCCCGTACCGTAATCATTACTGCTGTTGAATGAAAGTACGGAAAATAGCAAAAATAGAATTATCCACCTATGTTGTAGAACCCTCCTCATCAAGATAAAAAACCTCATCGCTTATTGGTTCATTCCATCTTTTAAACCCAGGTAATGTTTCTATTCTGTACCATGCGGATCTGTACCATATATCCCTGGGTGATCTTTTTACAGGGGCAATTTTTGCCGCTTTTGTTTTTTCATGATACTGCCAATTCATGTAATGGTTGAAATCTTTAACTATATCCGTGATAACAACACCGAAGTTGCTGACAAGCTCCTTCTGGAAATTATGCCACCTGAAGAGGGAAGAATCCCTTAAAGTAAGACCGAAATATCCAGCACATCCTTCCCTTTTAAGAAGGGATATACCTCTTCCCGTAAATGCTTTAAATGCTGCTATAGTTTCTGGAGGATCCGTTATAAAAACATCAAAGGCACCTATCCATTCTTCCGGGAAGGGATTCCTTAAATCCCAAACCATTGCCTCCGCATTATCAATACCAAGCTCCTTGAATACATTTTTATCAAACTCTATAAGTCTTTCATCTATATCAAGAATCACAACCCTCTTAGCCTTTCTTGTAAGGGCAACCGCCAACCCAGTAAGATCATCTTCCGCTCCCATCACCATTATTTCCTTTCCTCTTAAATCACCCCTTGAGTCAAGGAACAGCACCCTTGAAATAGTCGTCTCTGGAGTTACCGCACCCTGATCATAGTCTTGTATGGGTTCTGGTCTGTCCTTAGCAATTTGTACAAAGATTCTGTAAAGTTCAATGTCATCGTAAAAGGGAATACCCCTGCCGTCACATGCATTGCACTTATGGTCCTGTATTATATGAATTCCTTCTTCTTCAACAAGATCTCTACCTGCCTGTGTGAGTAAAATATTTTCCTTATCATCAATAAACAGAAGATTTTTTTCTATGAGTATCTTTACTATGCTTGAAGCAGCGGGAACGGTAAGATCAGCCCTGTCAACGATCTTCCAAAAATCTTGTTCTTGTTGTACAGCGGATAACAATCTTTCCACATTTCTCCTGTGTATTCTTACACCGCTGTCTTCCTGAGCTTTCTTTGCCACTTCTGTGAGTATGTCCAACTACCGCACCTCCTTTTATGATTTTGAAAATCAGGATTTATATTATATCAGATGAGGCTTGATAAGTTCTTGGTTGATAGGGGATTGGTAAGATCCCGTGAAGAAGGTCAGGCACTTATAATGATGGGGTATGTGCTTGTTAACGGAAAGGAAGTAACAAAGGCAGGTTATCAGATAAAAGGTGATGAGAATATAGAAATAAAGGAGAGGATGAAGTATGTTTCAAGGGGAGGGTACAAACTTGAAAATGCTCTTGATCGCTTCCTTATTGATGTTAGCGGGATGGTTGCATTGGATGTGGGTTCTTCAACGGGAGGATTTACTGATTGCCTTCTGCAAAGAGGGGCAAAAAAGGTTTATGCGGTTGATGTAGGTAAAGGGCAGATGGATCTTAAATTGCGTAATGATCCGAGGGTGATTCTTTATGAAAAGCTTGATGCAAGAAATATAAGCGAGGAGCATGTACCGGAAAAGGTGGACATAATTACAGTGGATGTTTCCTTTATATCCCAATGTAAGATCCTTTCCAATGTTCTTTCCTTTCTGAAAGTTAGCGGAATACTTCTTTCACTTGTAAAACCTCAATTTGAATTATCTCCAAAACAGGTAAAAAAAGGAATAGTAAGAAGCGTAGAGGATAAAAAAGAGGCTATAAAAAAGGTGGTGGAATGCATTAAAAAAGAAGGCTTATACATAAAGGGTATCATTAAGGCTTTTCCCAAGGGTACTAAGGGAAATGAGGAATTTTTTATCTATGCTAAAAGTGAAAAACCTGATATAAATATAGATAATGAAATCGGAAGGGCTGTTCATGAATAAACTGTTTGTGAATAACACATTAAGGGGAGAGATGGGTGTTTATCCATTAACTGCGGAGAACCTGTTGAGGGTCGGTACAGCTATAGCAATGGTTTTAGAAGAAAAAGGTTATGTGGATATGACCATGTGTCTCTGCAGTGTTGATTTTGCGACCCTTTCCGTTGCCGTAGGATTCATGGGAGGAGGCGGTTCCGTATTTATTAACGGAAGTGCTTCCCTGTGTGTTAAGGGAAGATATGATGGTGAGATATATACCCTTGAGATAGAAGGACTTTCTTATGAAGATTTTGATAAGGTGGAAAGGATTCTCTTCGGCAGAAATATATTGAGGAAGAAAAAGGGTAAACATATAGGAAAAATAACCTACGGAAGGGGGGTATGAATAATGGATGTTAAGAAGGAATCCTTAGAACTTGGAAGGGAAACAATAACACTTTTAATTGAATGCGGAACACAAATTGACGATATATACAGAAGATTCAGGGAGTTGAGATTAAGATGCAACGAGCTTTCCTTTCAGTCCGCTCTGTTGAATGTGGAGCATGCATTCTTTATGGTAGTTCAAAGTATGAATATACTTAGGGAACAAATAAAGTTGTTAGAAGTAGCAAAAGAAAAGAAGGAGGTGGAATGAAGGCTATAAAGGCCCTTCTTCTTGACAAGAAGGCAGAGCTTTTTGAAATACTGGGAGATATTTTCAATGTAACAGGTCACAAGCTAATAGTAGCAAAGACAGAAGATCAGGCGTTAGATCTCCTTAGGGCGGTTGATGTTGACATAATGTTGCTACCTTATGAGGATAAGGACTTTTGGATTCACTCAAGGAAAGACCACGGTATAAAAGGAATATATCCCATGTTCATAGGGGATAAGGAGGAGGAGCTTAAGGAAATAGTTGCTATGGGTTTTTCCTACGTAAATTTCATAATAAAACCCTTTAATCCTCTTGATCTTCTTAACAGGATAGGGCACCTTTCAACCCTTGAAGAGCATGAGGATCTTTCCATCTTCGGTTTGCTGAATGTACTTATAGAAATGGAAAAGCATGAAGAAACAGGATATGTAGAACTGTCACATAAGGATGAAAAATGCATACTTTTTGTTGAAGGTGGAACCGTTAAAGAATCCACGTGTGAAACTGATGTTTTAAAAAGTTTGTTTGCCAAAGAGCCTGAAATAACTAAACTCCCCATTGTTGAGGACTTTGTTGCTAAGGAGCAGTTCAACTCAACGGATGATCTCATAGAAAAACTGTGGGTTGAAGTAGAAGAGGTAGTTGAAGAGAAAACGATAGAAGTAAAAGTTGAGGATAGACTAAAAGAGCTTATAAAGGAAGTTGAGGAGGATGTATATTGCATACAGTTTCGCAGTGATAAGGATCTCTTGAGTAAAAATGCTTATCTTAGGGTGTTCAGAAATGGTGATACAAAGATAAACGTGCTTATAAATCCGTGGCATCAAATAGTATGGGGTGATATAAAGGCGTGTATTGAACACCTCATAGGAGATATTAAATCACTTCATATAGTAATGCTTTTGACTCAGGATGTGTTTAAAAATCATAATGTCCTTAGAATAATGGAGGCTAATCCTAAGGTTACACTTATAACCACGAGGGATATAGTGCATTCAATGAGACTTGCCGGTATGCCTGCTTTCAAAACAAGAACTCTTGATCTTTTTAGATATTTTAGGGTAACCCTTGCTACTGGTCATACACTGAGTTTTATACCCGCTCCCTATACACCCTATAAAGGTAACTTTGCGGTTATGGAAAAAGAAAAGAGAATACTTTATACATCAGAGATTTTTAGTTCAATGATCCCCTCATCTCGCTTATCGGATATAACAACCTTTGATCCTCACGGCATAAAAATATTCCATATGATACATATGCCCCATTCCGAAGGCGTTAAAAACTTTATAAATAGCTTTGAAGAATTACCTGATTGGATATTACCTGCTTACGGCAGTCTGTTGAAGGGTGAGGATGTTCAGAAGGCTGTAAATGTTTTGTCAAAGGTCAGTATGGGTATTGAGCTTCCAATAATAAAGGACAAACAAGAAGCTATATTGATACTGAATGAAACTTTATCCTATATAAAGGGCAGAATAGACGGAGAGCTTTTCAGGGACATACTTTCTGAACTTGAAAGGTTTGCCCTTATAGAAAAGGGCAGGATAGTGGATGTATTAACTGAGCCTTCCATTACCATTGATCAGCTTTTTATATCCCTTTGTAATGTAAAATCAGTCGGTGATGAAATAATGTACGATATACTTAACTTTATAAGTGAAAGGGAAGTTATGCTTCCCGCATTTATGTGTCTTTGATCTTTACAACCTCACAAAAGTATCTTATAAGTATTTCTTTAGGGGGTGTGTTAAGGGTTTCATCCTTCAAAGGTATTGCGTAGGGTGAAAGTTTTAATTTTCTTTCTTCATGAATACCGAGTTCAAACCTTTTCGCGGAAGAACACACAGTACCGCCCCTTTTCCTACCGACCGGTGTACTTTCGCCTACAAATAAGCCGAGCATCCTTAGAGCTTTCCTTACACAAAGGGCGGATGTATAAGATACCCAAATTCCGTCTTCCTTGAGCTTACCTGTTATCTTGCGCAGTAGATCAATGGTCCACATTTCTGGATTTCTGAATGGTGAAAAGGGATCGTGGAATATCGCATCCGCTCTATCCTTTATAACACCTATTGTATTTCTTATATCCCCCTCTATTAACTCTATAAGTACCCCTTCCCTTTCCAGTGCATTCCTATTTTCCCAAACCTTATTATGAAGATCTGTGTATGGTTCGGGCATGGGCGGTAATTTAGAAGGGAAGGTTTTGTCAAGTCCGTATATCTTTATTTCTATCGCAGGGTTGATGTTTTTGAGGTGATGGATGGCTACAACACTGTTATATCCCAATCCAAAGCCTATGTCTATTATAGTTATCCTACTGCTTTTCTTTGTTTTATCAATAAGCCCCGAGGGAAGAAGAAATTTCTCATAGCATTCCCTTACCGCACCCGCATATACACTGTGGTAAGGCTCTCCGTATTCCTTGCTTATAAGCGTGAAGGAGCCGTCTCTTGTTTTTATTATCTCTCCATCAGCCCTTATTGAAGGTTTACACCATCTTTTAAGTTCCTTTTGTACCTTGAGGGCTTCTTCTTTGGAAAGTACAATGCCAAATTTTTCAGCAATCTTTTTTATATCCTCTACCATATAAAGTGTTTGCCTATCCTGTCAAACCTCGGATTCAATATTGCATAGAATATCTGGCGAAAAGCTGTGAAAGGTGTAACATCGGTGGTTCTTATAGGGGGTACCTTACCCGAGAAGTAAATTACAAAGGCTTTACCTATTATTTTGTCTCTGTACAGGAATCCCCAGTATCTGCTATCTTCACTGTTATCCCTGTTGTCTCCCATAACAAAGTATGCGTTTTCCGGAATCTTAGTCGGGGGGAGGTTAATCCGAGGTACCAAGGGATCTTTGTAAAGGGCTATAAGATGTTTCACCCCGTTGGGAAGAGTTTCCTCGTATATTAGCCTCTCGTGACCACCGTCTCTATCCCTGCCCACAAGTTTAAGTGGTAGTTCTTTACCGTTTATGAAAACCCTGTGACCTCTTATTTCTATTGTGTCACCAGGCATTCCTATTATCCTCTTTATGAAGTCTATATCTGGGTTTAAGGGCCATTTGAATACTACTATGTCGCCCCTCTTAGGTTCTGTAAATCTGTAGACCAATTTGTTAACCAATATAAAATCTCCCACGAGAAGGGTTGGTTTCATAGAGCCGGAAGGTATATTGAAAGCTTGAACGAAGAAGGTTCTTATTACCAAAAATACAGCAATAATAATGGCAAACTCAATTATCCACTTCTTTGTCTTATCCATTAAACATTCACCCCCTCATATTTAGCCCTTAATTGCCCGCATGCTCCGAAAACTTTTTGCCCTTTGCTGAACCTTATAAAGCACGATATTCCGTTTTCCCACAGTATTCTTTGGAAGTTCATTATATTTTCAGGCTCAGGTCTTTTGTAAGGAAGGGTGGGGTAAGGGTTGTAGGGTATTATG
>JALWBR010000015.1 GCA_027037055.1 Aquificales bacterium
GGATGAGGATACTTTGGGCGCCGTGGAGAAGCGAGTACATTGAAAACATAGGTAAATCAAATGAGTGCTTCTTATGTGAAGCCTATAAACAGCCACAGGAAAGGTTGAGGGATTACCTTGTACTGTATAAAACGGAAAAAGCCTTCATCATTTTGAATAAATATCCCTACAACACGGGACATCTTATGGTATGCCCCGCCTTACACATTGGCGATTACAGACTCATTGATGAGGAAACGATAAAGGAGATGCACAACCAGGTGAGGTTAAGCCTTGACATAATAGAGGAAGCCTTTAATCCTCATGGGTTCAATATAGGTTTTAATATAGGAAAGGCTGCAGGTGCAGGTCTTGAAACCCATGTCCATCTTCATATAGTACCGCGCTGGTTCGGTGATACTAACTTTATGCCCGTGTTCGGAGAGGTAAAGGTAATCTCAAAGAACATTATGGATGTTTACGATATACTTAAAGAAAAACTTGAGAAAAGGTTGAATGGCACTTCTTGAAGTTAAAGATCTTAATTTATGGTACGGAGAAAAACACACACTAAGGGACATAAACTTTTCCCTTCAGGAAAGGGAGATACTTTGTATAGTAGGTGAATCTGGTTCCGGAAAGTCTTCCATCCTTTACTCAATCCTTCAGCTTTTACCGAAGAATGCAAAAGTATCGGGCGAGATAATTTTTGAGGGTAAAAATCTTATTAACCTTTCCGAGAAGGAAATGAGGAGTATAAGATCTTCAAAGATAGGTATAGTATTTCAGGAGCCCTCCGCCTATCTTGATCCCCTTTTTACTGTGGGAAGCCAACTTTCAGAAACGGCAATAGCCCATCTGAGCCTTAGGAATGTGAAGGATTATGTGGTAGATAAGATGAAGAAGGCAGGTATACCTTCCGCGGAGAAAAGATATTATGCGTACCCTCATCATTTATCGGGGGGGTTAAAACAGAGGGTTTGTATAGCCAATGCAATAATGTGTAATCCTAAGATAGTGCTTGCGGACGAACCTACAACCGCCCTTGATGTTTCCGTCCAGAAGCGTATCCTTTCACTCCTCAGAAGAATGAAAGAAGACGGAACCTCCGTTATACTCGTAACCCACGATTTCGGTGTGGTGGCGGAATGTGGGGATAGGGTTATAGTACTTAAGGACGGCGAGATTTTGGAAGAAGGTGATGTGTTTAAAATATTTGATAGTCCGAGGCACTCCTACACCAAAATGCTCATTAAGTCAGCGGTGGATATGGTATAATTAACTTCCCTTTTGAAAAAAGGAGGGTTCTAAGATGAGCAGTTTAACCCATGAGATTGAAAAGAGGTACACCCCAAAAAAGGAGTACCCGAAGTTTAAGGTAGGTGATACGGTTAGGGTTCACTACAAGATAAAGGAAGGTGATAAAGAAAGGATACAGGTTTTTGAGGGTGTGGTGATAAGAATAAGGGGTGCGGGTTTGAACAAAACCTTTACGGTAAGAAAGGAATCCTTCAATGTAGGTATAGAAAGGATATTCCCTTACTACAGTCCTAACATTGAAAAGATAGAAGTATCCAAGATAGGAAAGGTAAGAAGGGCAAAACTCTACTTCCTAAGGGACCTTCAGGGTAAAGAGGCGGTAAGGAAGATTAAGGAGATAAAGATATGGGATTATGAGGCTAAGGAAAGGAGAAAGGCTGAAGAGAGGAGAAAGAGGGAGGAAGAGAGGAAAGCAATGGAGGAAGCGGAAGCTGAAGCAAATGAGATAAGGGAAGAAGAAAGAAAACATGAACAAGAATCCGCGGAATAATGACAGAGATAGAAAAACCCTTATGGGAGAGGGGTCTTGTTGTAGCGGGTGTTGATGAAGCGGGAAGGGGTCCCATAGCGGGTCCCGTTGTAGCTGCGGCTGTTATTTTAAAACCTCATACGGAACCCTTCATCAAAGGTGATTCAAAATCTATGTCTCCCGATGAGCGGGAAGAAGCATTTGAACTTATAAAAGAGAAAGCGGTTGCTATAGGCACTGCGGTTGTTGATAGTGTTGTAATAGACAGAATTAATATTCTTAGGGCTACAAAACTTGCAATGAGAAGGGCTTTGGAAGACCTTAAAACAGCCTTTGATGTGGTCATCTCCGATTTTGTAAAACTTGAAGATGTTAATTGCATTCCTATTCCCAAGGCTGATGAAAGAAGTATTTCATGTGCCTGTGCGTCTGTGGTTGCAAAGGTACTAAGGGACAGAATAATGAAAGAGTATCATAAGATATACCCTCAGTATAATTTTGACAGACATAAAGGCTATATAACACGGGAACATTTAGAAAAGATTAAATGCTTTAACATATCACCTATTCACAGAAAAAGTTTTAGACCTCTTCGTCAAACGAGTATGTTTTGACATGCATAAACCCGTTCTTCTTGAAGAAACATTAAAGATACTTATTAACGGAGGGGGTATCTATGTAGATTGCACCCTCGGGGGAGGTGGACATGCCCGGGGAATATTGGAAAGCAGGGAGGATATATTCCTTATAGGTATAGATGCGGATGAAACAGCCCTGCAAATAGCGGAAGAGAACTTAAGAGAATTTGAAGGCAGATACGCCCTTTATAAGGCAAACTTCAAGGATATTGATGTAGTGCTACGGATGGAGGGGATTAGTAAGGTAAAGGGAATATTGTTTGATCTCGGAATTTCAATGTATCAGATTAAGTCGGGCAGGGGTTTTTCCTTTGAGGATGAAAGCTTTCTTGATATGAGAATAGATAAGGAGCAAAAGCTTACTGCATTCACCGTTATAAACGAATACTCGGAAAAGAGGATAGCGGAAATCTTAAAGAAATACGGAGAGGAGAGATACGCACAAAAAATAGCGAGGGAGATAATAAAGAAGAGAAAGATAAAACCCATAGAAACAGCCAAGGAATTGGCAGACCTTATAAGTTCAATATATCCCAAGGGCGGTAAGATCCACCCTGCTACCAAGACATTCATGGCTTTGAGGATATATATCAACAACGAGTTGGAGAATCTTAAAACGGGCTTGGAAAAGGGAGTTATGTACCTTCAAAGGAATGGAAGAATAGCGGTAATAACCTTTCATTCCTTGGAGGACAGGATTGTTAAAAACTTTCTTAGAGATAAAGAAAGAGAAGGTATAATAAAAAACTTGACTAAAAAGCCGATTAAGCCTAAGTTAGAAGAAGTGAGGGAAAATCCTTCGGCAAGAAGCGCCAAACTAAGGGCAGGGGAGAAGCTGGTATGAGTAGTAAGAAGATGTTTGTTATAGCTGTATTCCTATTTTTATTAAATGTTTTTTATTCTTCTTACGCCCTCAAGGTTTCAAAAGAGTACACGGAAAAGATGATAACTCTTAAGTCTTTGGAAGAGGAAGTGATGGTTATGACCGCGGAGCTTGAAACTAAGAAGATGGTAGCCATAAAAAAAGCTAAGACCAATATAAGCTGGGACAAGATAATCTTCAATAAATAAAAACCTGGGGGCGACCTACTTTTCCGTGCCTGGGTAGGCACAGTATCATCGGCGCTGGAGGGCTTAACTGCCGGGTTCGGAATGGGACCGGGTGTTACCCCTCCGCTATAGCCCCCAGGCGAAGGC
>JALWBR010000016.1 GCA_027037055.1 Aquificales bacterium
ACTGTGCTAACAGTACCGCTGATGTGGGGTCAATTTACATAGCATCAAGCCTGGGTGTTAAACCGAGTGTTGAGATTATTAACAATATTATATACGGTAACCGTGCTGAGTTGGGGGGAGGTGGTATTAGTATAAATATCTATTACGGAAGCGTTATTATTACTAATAACACCATCTATGATAATACCGCACTTATGGGTGGCGGGGTGTTTATATACTCTTCTCCGTCTGATGATAAAAGGGCTTTTATATACATTTATAACAATATCATTTATGGAAACAGGGCTGATACGGGGGCAGAAGTACTTTTGATGTCGGAACCTTCTGCCAATCTTGACCTGTACATTCATTACAACATACTATCTTCGGAGGAGGGTATAGGATTGCATATATGGGACGGGGATGTTAATGTCTCTGTGGATAACAATATTTTTGGAAATCCCCTTCTTGCGAATCCTTATGCGGGAGATTTCGGATTACAGCCCGACTCCCCAGCAATTGATGCCGGTTACAACAATGCACCCGCCTTACCCCTTGAAGACTACAGGGGCGGACCCCGTATTGTGGGACCTAAGGTTGATATAGGTGCTGTTGAGTATGACCCTTCCTCTCCGCCTTCCTATCCTAATATAAAGCTTGATATGGATGGGATTGATTTCGGGAATGTGTTAAAGTATGAAAGCAGATTTAAAGATATTAATATAGCCAATGTAGGTAACGCTCCCCTTTCCGTGATGGATATTTATGTGCTGGGAAATAGATTTAGCCTTGATGTTAATAGCGGAAACAAGCCTTGCGGAAATACACCGTTCACCCTTAATCCCGGGGGTAACTGTACCGTAAGGATTTATTTTGAAGGTTCTGGGGAAGGCACCTATGAAGGAGTGCTTCTTATATCATCCGATGATCCGGATTCGCCAGAACTGAGTGTTGGTATAAGGGCTACGGTAATGGGATGGTCGGATACGGGTGAAGTTAATACGAATTACGGTAAGATGATCTTTTATATAACGGAGGGCAGATTTGAGACTTTAAAGGCGGAAAAGATGGCATGTAAACTTCCCGAAGGCTATAAGCTTTCACCTTACGGTTCTGTGCGTCTGGACATTGATTTAAAGGGAAAGTCGGATACACAGCTGAGGATGGAGTTGCCGGAGGTTAAAAGGGGGATGTTTGTATTCTTATGTGCAGACGGAAAGGGCTATTTTATGGAGAACGCATATGTAAACGGGAACGGAATAGGTATAAGTTTGAGTGATGACGCGGACGGAAGAAGGGACGGTCGTATTGATGTCTATATTGCCGTAGGTGAAAGGGGTGTTATCCAAGAAGTTGTTAGGAAGAAAGGATGTTCCTTTACAGATTATTCTTTCCTTGTCTTGCTGATGGCTTTAATACACCTTCTAAGAATCCGTTATAATTTATTTAGGTAGGAGAGGTGGCCGAGTGGCCGAAGGCGGCCGCTTGCTAAGCGGCAGTAGGGTTAATAGCCCTACCGTGGGTTCGAATCCCACCCTCTCCGCCATTCAAAAGATATGAACATACTTAAGGAGTATCGTCTTATTCCTTTGGAAGAGGATGATCACAGAATAAAACTTATGGTACCCCCGAATTTCAGAGATGAGGATGTAGAAGAAATAAGATTTTTAACGGGTAAGGATGTTGAACTTATTGTTGTTGAAGAAGAGGAATTCACCAAGGAACTACAGAACAGGCTGTCTATGGAAGAGGTGGTTATTGAGTCGGAAGAGGAAGAGATAGGAGATATAAGTAAGGATATTCTCTTAGAATCCGAGGACAGTCCCATAGTTAATCTTGTCAATTCTGTGCTTATTAAGGCTTCCACGGCGGGGGCATCGGATATTCATTTTGAACCTTATGAAGATGAAGCCCTTATAAGGTTGAGACTTGACGGAATACTTCACGATTACCTTAAAGTTCCCAAGACCATGTATGAATCGGTGGTGTCTCGTATAAAGGTTATGGCAAACATGAATGTTGCCGAGAGAAGGATACCTCAGGACGGCAGGATAAGAATAAAAATAGGAAGAAAGGAGCTTGATATAAGGGTCTCTACCGTGCCTACCGTTTTGGGGGAGAGGGTAGTGTTGAGACTTCTTGATAGATCGGGTTCCCTCCTTGAGCTTGAAGATCTCGGACTTGAAGGTGAGGATCTTGAGAAGGTTAAAAACCTTGCCAAAAAGCCTTACGGGATAGTCCTCGTTACAGGACCCACGGGTGCAGGGAAAAGTACTACACTGTACGCCATGCTTCTCTATGTGAAGGGACCCGAAAAGAACATAATAACCATTGAAGATCCTGTTGAATACCAGATTAAGGGTATAAGTCAGATTCAGGTAAACCCGAAGGTTGGCCTTACCTTCGCCAACGGCTTGAGATCCATACTAAGGCAGGATCCCGATATTATAATGGTGGGAGAAATAAGGGATGCGGAAACAGCGGATATAGCGGTTCATGCAGCGCTAACAGGTCATCTTGTGCTTTCAACACTTCATACCAATGACGCTCCTTCCGCAGTAACAAGACTGGCGGATATGGGTATTGAACCCTTTCTTATAGCTTCTTCCCTGGAAGGTATAATTGCTCAAAGACTTGTCAGAAGGATATGTGAAGATTGTAAAGAAGCCTACAAGCCTACGGTTACAGAACTGGAAGAGTTAGGGTTAAAGGAAGGTGATTATACCTTTTACAGGGGGAAGGGTTGTGATGCATGTCTCGGTACTGGATATAAAGGTAGGATAGGTATATTTGAGGTTCTTGAAATGGATGATGATCTTAAATCTTTGATTATAAAAACTCAGGATGCGGGACCCATAAGGAAACTTGCAAAGGAAAAGGGATTTTTTACTATGATGGAAGATGGCATAAGAAAGATTATAAAAGGTATAACAACACCCCAGGAGGTTATAAGTGTTATAAAAGAGGTGTAAGGAATGATCTATACGGGTATAGACAATACAAAAAAAATCAGTATAAGTTACTCCCCTTTGAGAAAGGAATGGGAGTTTTCGCGGAGGGAGGGAAGGAAAATATATGTTATACCTTCCCATCTTTCCCTTTTAAGGATAGAAAGCACAGATATTAAAAACAAATACAGTTTAAGAAAGTACCTTGACCTTGAGGTTCGGGAAAAATACGGGGATGTTATTTGGGATGTTGAAGTTGATGAAGGAACAATGTACCTTGCCATATTCAGGGATTTTGACACACCCGAGGATTTCTTTGCCCTTGATCTGGAGATATTTTCCTTAGCCAGGGTATTGAGGGCAAACGGTAAAAAGGACGGTGTTGTTCTTGATATAGGCTCAAGGAAAACAACCTATGTGGAGGTTGCAGAAGGTAAGGTAGTTAATTATAGGGTGGTTTTAAAGGGCGGTGATTATATAGACGGGATTGTTTCAGAATCTTACGGGATAGATAAGGGGGAGGCTGAAGAACTAAAGAAGGAAAAGGGAGTATCGGATGTTAAGGTCAGGGAGGCTGTTGAAGATATACTTAACTCCATAGGTCATAATTTGAAGGGTAAGGAAATACTTTTAAGCGGTGGCGGGAGTCTTTTGAAGGGTATGGATAGCTTATTTGATAAGGTTTTTAGAAATGATCACTGTGAACCTCAGCTAAATTCCGCCTTCGGAGCTTCCCTTAAGTATGTTTACAAAGATAAATCACCCTCTTTCAGAAAGAGCGGGCTTGAGCCTTCGGAACTTAGGAAAATGGCTTTGGTTTCCGGTATTGCGGGTTTGTTCCTAATTCTGTCTTATACCGCTTCAACTTTTCTGGGAGGAAAAATAATTAAGGACATAAAGGCATTAGAAAAAAAGGAATTTAAGGAAGCCTTTCCCAATCTTCCTGCTGTGTCCGTTTACAGTCAGGTTAAAGGTTTGATCTCCGGCAAGGAAAGATTTATGCTTACTAAGAAGATAGAAAAGTTGACGGAAAAACTGAGAAGGGGTGTTGTTATATACAGCATTGAATATGCGGAAGGCAGGCTTATTGTGAGAGGTGAGGCTGATGAAAATACGGTAAAGCTTATGGAACCTAAATCAATAAAGAAAACGCCGAAGGGAAAGGTAGAGTTTGAGATTGAAATCAAATAACAAGCTTTTGTTGGTTATAGGGGGACCAACCGCGGTAGGGAAATCCGAAATCGCCTGTTGTGTGGCAAAGGAGATAGGGGGTGAAATAATAAGTGCTGATTCAATGGCTGTTTATAGGTATATGGATATAGGTACTGCAAAATTGAAAGAATGTATGAGGGAAGTAAAGCATTACCTTGTGGATGTTGTTGATCCAGATAAGTACTTTGATGTGAAGATGTTTGAGAAGATGGCTTATGAGGCCTATCAGGAGATAGTTAATAAGGGCAAGGTTCCCATGCTTGTCGGCGGTACATACCTTTATATACAGGTGTTTCTGTACGGACTTGCGGAGACGCCCGAACCCGATTGGAAACTGAGGAATAGATTGTATGAGATCATAAAAAGAAAAGGTTCGGAGTTTTTATGGAAAAAGCTTTTAGCCATTGATCCCTCTTATGCTAAGAAGATACATCCGAAGGATACAAGAAGAATAGTAAGAGCTTTGGAAGTTTTTATAAATTCGGGAAGACCTTTTTCTTCCTTTCATGAATGGAGAGGACCTCGCTTCAGATATGTGGGCTTTTACATTAAAAGGAGTTGGGAAAGTTTGAAATCAAGGATAGAGAACAGACTGCTGGATATGATAAAGAAGGGATTAATTGAAGAGATAAAGGAATTGTGGGAAAGAGGGATGTCTATGACCACCCTGCAGGCTATAGGGTATAAGGAGTTTATACCCTATTTAAAAGGGGAAAGAAGCCTTGAAGAGAGTATAAAAGAGGCTATCAAAAATACCTGCGAACAAGCCAAGAGGCAGATAAGATGGTTCAGAAGACAGGGGTGGTATGAATTAGACCTTGATATTATGGATATAAAGGAAGCATGTAAAAGGGTGGTGGATATATATGCAAAGGCCGAAAAATATCAGAAGAAAGGCGTACATAGCTAAAACGCTTGCGAAACACGGATTTGGTATTCTCGTAATACAGCTTGGTCTTGGTAAGCTTGTACCCTTCCATTGGGGTATTATGGGACATCCGCGTAGAAAGGAACCGTATTCCGCTGCGGAGCATCTGAGAATGGCCTTTGAGGAGCTCGGAGCCACATTTATAAAGCTCGGTCAAATTTTAAGCACGAGACCAGATCTGTTACCAGAGGAATACATTCAAGAGCTGTCAAAATTGCAGGACAAGATACCCCCCTGTCCCTTCAGTGAGATAAAGAGGCAGATTGAGAATGAATTGGGGGAAAGACTTGAGAACATTTTTTTGGAGTTTGAAGAAACTCCTATAGCTTCCGCATCCATAGGTCAGGTTCATAAGGCTGTTTTGAAGGATGGCAGAAAGGTTGCGGTTAAGGTGCAGAAACCGGGTGTTGAGAAACAAATAAGGGAAGATCTTGAGATAATAGGGGAGATAGTTGAACAGGTTTCAGGGCGTGTGGAGATTGCGAGGCGTATAGATATTGCTTCCTTTTACGATGAATTTTCTTACATAATAAGAGGCGAGCTTGATTATATAAGGGAAGCGAGGAATGCGGAAACCTTCAGGGAGAATTTCAAAGAAGACGGAGATGTTTATATACCTGAGGTTTACTGGGAATTCACAACAAGGAAGGTTTTGACCATGGAGTATGTTGAGGGTATAAAGATAGACGATGTTGAGGAACTTAAGAAGAGGGGGTACTCCCTAAGGAGTATTGCAGGAAAAGGTGTGGATATATTTATGAGAATGATTTTCAGAGACGGTTTTTTCCACGGAGATCCCCATCCGGGAAACTTTTTTGTGAGGGAAGACGGAAGTATAGCCCTTCTGGATTTCGGTATGGTGGGTATCATAGATAAGGTTACCCGTCTTAACCTCCTACAGCTTATAAACGGCGTGGTTAAGAGGGACAGCTCTCTTATGATGGATGCTCTGCTTGATCTCGGCGTTGTGGGTTTTACCGGTAAGGAGTATTTATTAAAAAAGGAGTTGGAAATACTTTTTTCCTACTATACAAGCCTTTCCATAAAGGAGATAAGGATATCCGAGGTTATAAATGAGATCTTCAGATTATCCTATAAATACAATATAAAACTGCCTTCTGATCTATTCTTACTTATGAAAACCATAGCCATGGCGGAGGGACTCGGTAGTAAATTGGATCCGGACTTCAGGGTTATTGATGTTATGGGACCCTATGTTGATAAGTACAGGAGATTGGTTATCTCCCCGTCATTTATAAAGGATGAGGTTGAAAGGAACATGTTCCTGCTTATAAAGTCACTTATGGAGAGTGTGGAAAGATTAAGGAGAATGATGAAAAGGATAGAAACCGGTAAACTGGAGATGTCCATAAAATATGAAGGAGAAACGAGGTTTATAGAGGATCTCAGAAAGGATTTGAACAGGCTCTCTATAAGCATACTTACCCTCGGCTTTATGATAGCTTCATCCCTTATTATATCTGCCTACAGACCAGAGCTGGTAAAAGAGGAATTTGTAATATACTTTGTATCAGCTTTAACCCTTCTTTTCTTCGTTACGGTAATACTAAAGATTTGGAGATCGGGAGGTTAATCCGTTTTCTTTTCTTCCTTTTCCTTTTCTTCCTCTTCCTTCTTCAAGCGTTCAAGTTCCTTTTTTGCTCCCTCAATTGCTCCCACCGCCGCGGAGGATGTGAGTTTTACAAGCCCCTGAACCATATCCATAAGTTTTGTTGTTATCTCCTTAGCCTTTTCAACGGTTTGCTCTATTGAGAGTTTTTCCTCTTCACCTTCAACCCCGAGCTTTTCCTTTAACTCTTTCAACTCCTTCTCCAATCTTTCAATTTCCTTTCTAAGATCAACCTCTTCTTTCTGTGTTTCCTTCTGTTCCTTTTTCTCCTTCGCCATTTTCTAACCCTCCTTAATGGATATTATAAACAAGACACATTAGCGGGGAATATACTCGTTTATCTCAAGGGTATCCGTTATATTCACTAAGGAGTTTTCTTTGTCTGATCTGAACATGACTATATCACCCGTTACCGAGTTATAATATGCTTTTCCTAAGAAGTAACCCTCCGTGGGGTTTTTTATATATAGGCTCTTATAAATCTTGTTAAGGGTGCCGAGATGCTTTGACTCGGGCGGACACCCTTTGGCGGAAACAAGCAACATGCTGTGCTTTATCCTTCTGTAGGGCGGGGATTCCTTGTAAAACAGCACACCTCCCCAATATGCACCTTGAAATTCCTTAGATACGGATCCGTCGTCCTTTATGTATCCCGCCCTGTAGCCCTGACCTCCGTATATGTTGTAAAAAATAAGGTTGCCTGATGTTCCTACGATCCATAATGTATCCACCGTGGTTAGCAAAAGGGTCTCGGAGCTACCATCCTTACTTATTGTCTTTAATCGGTTTCCCAGTCTGTAAACAATTTTATTATTAGTTACATTTATTTGATTTATAGTTTTGTTTTCTTCCTTCAGAATGAAGCAGTTAAAATCTTGATAGCTGAATTTTATTATCTTTGTACTTGCCCCTATGTATATGGATGTATCATCTTGAGCAACTTTGATATTTGATGAGGGTAGCTCACATGTGCTTGACGGTTTTATCATCGTATTTCCGTCATATATATAAAGTTTGTTTTCAATAACTATGGCTGTATAGAATTGGCCGTTATGTATATAATTTGCTATTACACTCGCACTTGCTATACCCTGGGTAGATGCGAACTCGGCGGGAAGGATTGATGAACATGTTAAACCGTTTATATCTACCGCACAGCTTTCAAGATCGTAGAGGTTATTGTTTTTTTCCTTTAACATGATGAGTTTTCTTATTCCGAGGGTCTGGCTATCTCTGAAAACACCCAAAGGAATTTTGTCGTTTATGGATAAGGGATTATACCTTTCACCCATATCAAGTCTTATCAGCTTTAGCACATCGTTGCCGTCCCAGCAATTTTGATCGGGGGAGGAATAGAAGATATAAAGGGATCTTTCTGGATTTTCATAATCAGGAATAGGATTGTCATCGCATATAACCGCGGTTCCGCTTTCCGAGGAAACCTTTAAGGGTGAAGGGGTATCCGATTTTATAAGGCTCAGTTTATACAAGGATTTGTTCTTAAGATATATAAGGTACCTTGAATCAAAATCCGTTATCCTGCCTATGGTGTTGTCATATATTCCGCTTACAAGAATACGGGGACCAAGAGGGGAGAAAGTTATATTGCTATCTTTAAGTAGGGTTTTTGATGGATTGTTTGGATCTATAAAATAAAGATTTCCTTTTTCATCATAAAAGGATAGAAATTTTTCGCTTGCTTTCTTGAGGGGGGTATAACCCTCATTCAATCTGAAGGCACATAAACTGAGTTCAGTTCTTGTATTTTTATTGCCTATGGGACTACACGACACAACAGCAAAAAGTGTAAAAAGAATAAACACTCCTTTCATGGTTTTTTCTTCTTTTATATATATTCTGCTATTATAATGGTTAACGAAGGTAAATATACCTTATAGTGTTAATAAGAATACCCCTATAACCATCAGTATAGTTGCGGGAAAAGCCCTTTTTATCTTCTCTTTAAAAAAAATTTTACCGTATATAACGCCGAATACCATGGAAATCCTTTCCGCTGAAGCTACATAAGAGGACGGTGCGAAGGTCAAAGCAAGATTGTATGACAAGCCCCCCAAGGAAAAGAGGATGCCTATGGGTACTATATATTTTGATTTGTAGTTGCTTGCCTTTATAAGTTCCTTTTTTCTCACGAAGGGCAGTAGCCCCAAAGACATCACTACGCAATAATACCATGTGAAAAAGAAAGGATTACTGTGAACTATCGCATATTTTCCTACAGCTACATTTATGCCGTAACAGAAGGCTGATAAGATCATGTACAGTATGCCTCTGTCCGGTGAAATTAAAGTTTTAAGTGAACCGCCAGTTATTATGAAGGAGCCTGATATAATCAGCAGGATGCCAGAGATTCCTTTGCTATCTATGGTTTCACCAAGCAGAAAGAAACCCCCGAGTGCTGAGAAAATGGGTATAAAAGATAGAAATGGTACCGCTTCCGATAGGGGAGAGAATTTTAGTGCTTTTATAAAAAAGATGGATCCTGCTATTTCCAGAGGTAGCCAAAAGAGGGTGCTGATGATAAGTTCTTTAGAGGGATCCCACAGTAGTATACCCAGGGGAAATGTAAATAGGGTACACAGTGGGAATCTTATCCATAAAATGAAGTTCTCGTCGTAACCTTTTAAAATGCTCTTTTTGTTGAATATATCATTAGTTGACCAAAAGAAGGCTGAGAGAATTGCTAAGAATATACCCGTTTCCGTCAACCTTGTCTTCCTTATACTATGAGCTATTATAATCCTTCCCTTTTTTGTAAAATAGACAGAAATGAGAAAAGGCAGAGGCAAAAGGGAATTAAGGCAGATAAGGATAATAAGGGACTATCTTCTTTATCCGGAAGGTTCTTGTCTTATTGAGTGCGGAAATACAAAGGTAATATGTTCAGCTTCCATTACGGACACGGTTCCTCCCTTTTTGAAGGGTAAAAATCAGGGTTGGATTACCGCAGAGTACTCAATGCTACCGAGGGCGACCGCAACGAGAAATCTGAGGGAGTCCGTTCAGGGTAAAATTAGCGGGAGAACTCATGAGATACAACGGATGATAGGGAGAGCTATGAGAAGCGTGGTTGATCTTACCAAGATAGGTGAAAGAACTATATGGATTGATTGTGATGTTATACAGGCTGACGGCGGTACGAGGACCGCCTCTATAACGGGTGCCTTTGTGGCTATGGCGGATGCTCTTATAAAGATATATGAGGAGGGTTTAATTTCCCAGGTTCCCTTAAGAGACTTTGTTGCCGCGGTTAGTGTGGGTATAGTAAATAATGATATACTGCTTGATCTTGATTTTGAGGAGGATTCATCCGCTCAGGTTGATATGAATGTGGTTGCAACAGGTTCGGGCAGGCTTGCGGAGATTCATACAATGGGAGAAGAACACACCTTTTCAAAAGATCAGTTTGATGCCATGCTTTCGGTAGCCCTTGCAGGGATAAAACAGATAATTGAGCTACAGAGGGCTTTTTATGAGGTCTCCTCCAGTATCAATTACTGGAAGAAAAAACCGATAAAAGAAGCAAGGCTTTGATGAGGGTCGTTTCCTTTGTCCTTCTTATTCTCTTTGCGGGATGTACACCAGTTGTAAGACAGGCAGTATTGCCTAAGAGTAATAATGATATTTATATTGTTAAGGAGGGGAGTTTTTATTTCACCCCGGAAGAGGAAAAGTTTATTGTAAAGGAAGCCAAACATCTGGGTATCAAGGTTCCAGACAGGAAGGAGATAAAGAGATTCCTGCAGACCTATTTAAAGAATAAAAGGTATTTAAAAGGTGTCTTTGAGAGGGCTAAACTGTATATGCCTGTGATAAAACCCATATTAAAGGAGTACGGATTACCGGAGGAGCTTGCTTACCTTCCTGTTATTGAGAGCGGGTTTAACCCCTTTGCAAGGTCTCCCTCCGGTGCTGTGGGCTTGTGGCAGTTTATGCCTTCAACCGCTAAGAAATACGGTCTAAGAATTAACAAATTTGTGGATGAAAGGAAGGATGTTATTAAATCTACTCATGCTGCGGCAAGATATTTGAAGGATCTTTACGAGGAATTCGGCAATTGGGAACTTGCATTGGCAGCTTACAACTGCGGTGAAGGTTGTGTGAGGAGGCGGACGAAAGGAAAGAGTTTCTGGGAGAAGAAAAGGAATCTGCCACCCCAAACAAGGAGATATGTGCCTGCATTCTTTGCCATACTACTGATAGCAAGGGATGGAGGTAGATACGGCATAAATGTGGTGGGGGATGATGATTCTGGTGTTCAGAGTACGGAATTTGACAGGATGGTAACCGTAGAGGATATATTAAGTGAGTTCAATATTGATGAAGGACTGTTCAGGGATTTAAATCCTCACATAAAGGGCGATTTTATACCTCCAGGTACATTTGTTTATTTACCCAAGGAGTAACTTATGCTTAATACGTTTATCTTAGCTGGCGGTTTAAGTAGAAGGTTCGGTAGCAACAAACTTTTATATGTACTTAACGGTAAAAGACTAATTGATATAGTGGTTGAAAACGCCCGTAGTTTTAGCAGGAGTGTTTATCTTGTTGTTAAGGAAAAGGAACCATATCAAGATGTTGACTGTGACGGTATTTTAATGGATGTTTTTGAGGAAAGGGCATCAATAATAGGTTTATTTACTGCACTTCTTAAGTCCAACGGTGAGGATATCCTTGTACTCAGCGGTGATATGC
>JALWBR010000017.1 GCA_027037055.1 Aquificales bacterium
TGTTTTATATAATTCTACCCCTATCAAAGCCCGCCCTTGCTTCCGCATATATACTGCTTTTCCTTTACTCTTTCAACGAGTTCCTATTTGCCTATATGTTTACCGTAGATGAATCAACAAGGACCGTACCAGTCGGGGTTGCCCTTTTTGAGGGTCTTTACGGGCAGATACCTTGGGGATATATAATGGCTTCCGCTACTCTTTCTATACTTCCCGTGATTATCGGTGTACTCTTTCTTCAAAAATATATAATAGGGGGTTTGACAAAGGGTTCGGTAAGATGACATTTCTGAAGGTAAAGGAGATTTATAAAACCTACAGGTCCGGTTTAAGGGGCAAGGTGGAGGTGCTTAAAGGTATCAGCTTTGATGTGGAGGAAGGGGAATTCTTTGTTATACTCGGTCCTTCCGGTTGCGGTAAGAGTACACTTCTCAATCTTATAGCGGGCTTGGAAAAACCCGACAGGGGAGAAATAATCCTTAAAGGCAGGGTTGTTTCTTCGCCCCGTGTTTGTGTGCCCCCTCATGAAAGGGATCTTTCAATGGTGTTTCAGAGTTATGCCCTTTATCCCCATATGACCGTGTACGGAAACATAGAATTTCCTCTTAAGATGGCTAAGGTAGATAAAAAGGAGAGGGAAAGGAGGGTAAGGGAGGTTGCGGAACTACTCAGGATAAGTCATCTTCTTAATTCAAAACCTTCTGAACTCAGCGGAGGTGAAAGACAGAGGGTAGCCTTGGGCAGGGCTTTGGTAAAGAAACCTTCCCTCATACTCATGGATGAACCTCTTTCTAATATTGATGCATCCTTGAGGCAAGAAATGAGGTTGGAAATAAAAAGGATTCAACGTGAGACAAGAACAACATTCTTATATGTAACCCATGATCAGATTGAGGCTATGGCATTGGCTGATAAGCTCATGATAATGAGGGAAGGCAGGGCGGAGCAGATAGGAGATCCTGCGGAAGTATATAAGAATCCCGAAACACCTTTTGTTGCAAGCTTTTTGGGAATGAATGTTATATCAAGGAAAGTGCTTTTAAAGGACGGGAGGACTTACATAAGGTTGGGAAACTGGGAGTGTTATGTTGAAGGACAGGAAGGGGAAGAGATTGTTATAGGTATAAGACCTGAGTATATAAGTTTGAGGAGAGGAAAGAGCTTTGTTATAACCTCCGTTGAAAGAATAGGAAATGAAACGCTCGTATATCTTGAGGGCGACGGTGTACGCCTTGTGGCAAAGGAAAAGGGCGGGTATGTTACGGAAGGCGGAAGGGTTGATATAGCGGTGTATAAATTTAAGATTTTTTTATAATAATTTTCCATGTATGACTTAATAATTGTGGGCGGAGGTCCCGCAGGCATATCCGCGTCCATTTATGCTGCACGGAAGAAGATGAATTTTCTGCTTGTATCAAGAGATATAGGGGGGCAGGTCCTTACTTCTGGAAATATTGAAAATTATCTCGGTTTCTCAGAGGTTGACGGTGTCCAGCTCGTGGAAAGAATGATAGAACACATGAACAGATTTAAGATATCACCCCTTTCCGATGAGGTTACCGCAATAGAGAAGATGGATAAGGGTTTCAGGCTTAAAACCCTATCGGGTAAAACCCTTGAGGCAAGAACCCTACTTCTGTGTACGGGTTCGGAGCACAGAAAACTGGGTGTTCCCGGAGAAAAGGAATTCACAGGTTTCGGAGTTTCTTACTGTTACACATGTGATGCACCCTTTTACAGGGGCAAGTCGGTGGTTGTGGTGGGTGGGGGTAATGCGGGATTTGAAGCTGCGGAACAACTTTTACAGTATGCAAAACATATAACCATAATTGAACTTACCGACACCCTAAGGGCTGATGAGATATTAAAGGAGAAGGTTTTATCCAGCGATAAGGTAAAGGTTTTGCTTAGGCACGGTGTGAAAGAGATAAAGGGAGACAGTCAAAAGGGTGTTACAGCGGTAGTTCTTGAAGACCTGGAGAGGGGAGAGGTTTATGAGTATCCTACCGACGGTGTTTTTGTAGAAATAGGACTCGTTCCCAACACGGATATTGTGGAGAACCTGGATGTTTTAAGGAATGATAGAAAGGAAATAATAGTTGATTGTAATAACAGGACCTCGGAAAAGGGTGTATATGCGGCGGGTGACTGCACTAATGTGGTCGCAAAACAGATAATAACCGCGGCAGGTGAAGGGGCAAAGGCTTTACTCTCCGTTTATCACGACCTTACTTACGGCTATCATAGTTAGAAAAGAATTCTTTTAACCTTTTTATTCCTTCTTTAAGTTCCTCTTCCCTCCGTGTATATGAAAGCCTTATGTATTTTTTTGTTTCATTTTCCCCAAAATCAACACCCGGGGTTACAGCAACCTTTGCCTTTTCAAGTATCTCCTTTGAAAGTTCTAAGGAATTCTTATGAAATCTTTCCGTTTTTACCCAAAGATAAAAGGCTCCTTCCGGCTCTACACTTATATCAAGAAAATCTTTTAGTCCGTTATAAAGTATGTCCCTTCTTCTTTGGAATGTTTCCCTTATATTATTGAGATATTCATAATCAAAGGCACCGAGGGCTGCGTACTGGCTTAGGGTGGGAGTTGAAATAAACATGTTCTGAATTACTATCTCCGCCTTTCTGACCATTCTTTCGGGCAGGATCATCCACCCTATTCTGAAACCTGGCATGCAGAAGAATTTGGAAAAGCCGTTTATAACTATCACATCGTCGGAAAAGGCTAAAGCGGTCGTGTATTGCTTTTCATAAACGAGTCCGTGATATATCTCATCCGATATAAGACCTATGCCCTTTTTTCTGCATGTCTCAACCAGTCCTTCTATCTCTTCCTTTCCGTAAACAGCACCAGTAGGATTTACGGGGGAAGATATGTGAAGCACTTTTATATTATCAGGAATCTCCTCAGGTTTTAATTTGTACCCGTTATCTTCTTTGGTATTTATAAAAATAGGCTCAAAGCCAAGTATTCTTGCTATGTTCTTATAACAGGGATAAGAAGGATCTGTAAGACCTATCTTGCCACCCTCTTCTGTCATTAGGGTGTAGGCAACAAGGAAGGCTCCCGATGTCCCGGGAGTTATGGCAATCCTATCGGGGGACACCTCAATACCATAAAATCTGTAATAGTGTTCCGCTATCTTCTCCCTCAGCTCCATAATACCGAGCGACGGTGTATAGCCTTGTCTTTTTTCCTTTATAGCCCTTTCAAGATGTTCATAGACTGAGGGCGGGGGTTCAAGATCTGGTTCTCCTATCTCCATGTGGATGCAATCTTTAATATTTTTTGCTTTTGATAATATGTCCATAACGAGGAATGGGGAGACATGAGATAGGCGATCCATTTTACACTTAAAGTGGCCCAGGGCGGAATCGAACCGCCGACACCCCGGTTTTCAGCCGGGTGCTCTACCAACTGAGCTACCGGGCCTTTGGAAATTATTATATTATATTCCCGTGGGGTTCTCTATCATAAAATGCTTTGCGGACTGTAACCGTTGACTACTCCTTTACAAAGCATTACTTTAAATCAAGGTAATACCTTCGCAGGGGGTAAGTATGCCTATTGTTAAGATTACCCGAAAGGGTCAGGTTACGATACCTGCGCAGATAAGGAAAAAGCTCGGAACTGACATAGTGGAGATAACCATAAGGGAAGGGGAGGTGGTGATAAGACCGGTTAAGAAACTGGGCGGAGCCTTGCAGAAATACGCTATCAAGGGAAAGCCCATAGAGGAAGTCATTGAGATGGAGAGGGAGGCAATGGCTGATGCCTTCGGAGAAAAACATCTCTCTGATTGATGCCAATGTTATTCTGAGGTATTTTCTTAAAGATAACGCGGAGCTTTACGCTGTGGCGGAAAAGATTTTTAATGGGGTGATGGAAGGGAAGGTAAAGGTTCTGATTCTTGAATCTGTTGTTGCGGAGGTCGTTTATGTTCTTCAGAAACTTTACAATGTAAGCAGGAAGGAAATCTCCGAGGTTCTGAAAGAGTTAATAGAACTCAGAGGTGTGAAGGTTCACAACAAAAGACAGATGGTGAAAGCTCTTGAGATCTTTTCTGCGAAAAACCTTGACTTTGTGGATTGTCTTTTGTGCGCTTACGGGGAAGGGAATCAAGTAATTACCTTTGATAGGAACTTAAAGAAGTGTATAAGTGCCCGTTAACCTTTATAGTATAAATTTTGTATATGAAAAAAACAGTTCTTATAACGGGAATAAAAAGGATAGGCGGATATATATGTGAATATCTATTAAGTAAGGGCTACAATGTTTCCGCTGTTTACAGAAGGTCAGCGGGATATGTAAAAGATATTGATAGTGAAAATCTTTTTCTTATAAATGCGGATCTTAGTGAGCATAGTACCTACAGGGAGGTTGTTGATAAAACATGGGAAAGGTTCGGGAGGATAGATGCCTTTATACATCTTGCCTCGCCCTATTACAGGACGCCGATAGGTGAAGTAACGGAAGAATCTTTTTATGATCATTTTAAACCTATAGCGGAAGCCTTTTTGTTTATCTCACAGTATTGTGCGGATTATATGCTTGAAAACGCTGGTGATGTAAAGGGAAGGATAATAGCCTTCGGAGAATGGGCTGTTACCAATACACCTTACAAAGGTTATGTTTCCTATTTTGTCTCAAAGGGTGCCCTTCATACAGCGGTAAAGGTCCTTGCAAAGGAGTTGGCTCCCCATATACTTGTAAATTGTATAGCTTTGGGTCCTGTCTTAAGGGCTGAGGGTATGTCGGCGGAGGAATGGGAAGGTCTTTTGAAGAGGACGCCCCTCAGAAGGAAGGTTCCCCTTGAGGATATAGGGTTGCTTGTGGATTATTTGCTGAAGGTTGAAGGTATGACAGGTGAAATAATAAACCTTGATAGCGGTAGGCATATTGCCGGCTCAGGTATTTGAACTACTCTATGTTTGCGGATTGTTGTTTTATCCTGTCTATCTCAGTTTTTAAATCAACAACTATCTTGCCGAGATCGGGAATCTTGCTTCCTATGGTGTTTACCTCCCTGT
Organism: Aquificales bacterium; assembly: GCA_027037055.1. Lineage (GTDB taxonomy): Bacteria > Aquificota > Aquificia > Aquificales > Aquificaceae > WFWF01. The sequence continues at coordinate 5,041 of JALWBR010000017.1, forward strand.
ACATCTCCTGAGCGAGAAATTCAATCTTCCTTCCTATCTCTCCCTCTGTATCTATAAGCTTGTTCAATTCCTTGAGATGGCTTTCCAACCTTGTTATCTCTTCTTGTATATCATATCTTTGCAACAGAAATACTATCTCGTTAAGAACGAGGGGCGACTCTTTATCAAGCTTTAGCTCCTCCGCCCTTTCAAGTATCTTCCTTTTTATCTCTTCGTTGTATTTTTCCCTGTTTTGTTTTACCTTTTCAAGTAAACTCCTTATCTTTTCCGCCCTTCCCCTTATATCTGAGGCAAGATAACTGCCCTCTATTGACCTTGACTCAACAAGGCTATCCATAGCCTTCCTGAATGCCTGAATAATCACATTCTGCACCGATTCATCAAGCTCCATCTTTTGCTTTTCTGCCAATCTCCAGGCAAATTCAAAAACCTGATCGTGGGACAGATGAAGTTCAAGCTCCTCCGCCATAACCCTTATTGTTTCAACGCCGAGGATTAGCTTTTGAATATTGAGGGGGGTAAGCACCTGCTTTGAATCTATATCTATGGATATGGTTACCGATCCTCTCTTTATCTTCTCCTTAAGCATGTCCCTCAAGCTCGGTTCTAAGGGTATGAGGAAGGAAGGGGCTTTAAGATGAATATCAAGACCTTTACCGTTTACGGATTTTATTACAACTACCGCCTTCCAGTTCTCGTCTTCAAACTCACCTTTGCCGAAACCTGTCATACTTTGCATAGGATAACATTGTATAACTTTCAGCCTTCAAAAAATCCTTTTATTTCATAAAAACAACGGGGACACTTACCACCTTTTATCCTGTTTTCAATGACGGTAAATATCCTTCTCTTTATTAAGATCTCTCCGCATAAGGGACAGTATGTATGTTCGTACCTATCCGTGTCAATGTTTCCCAGATATATGTATTCAAGCCCTGCCTCTTTACCCTTTTCGTAGGCGTACAGCATATCTTCCAGAGGGGTAACGGGTAAATCCTTAGCCTTGTAGTATGGAAAGAATCGTGATATGTGCCAAGGTACCCAGGGGGCAAGCTCTTCCGAGATCCACTTCGCTATACTTTCTATTTGGTCCTTAGACAAATACTCTGGGACCATAAGGGTGGTAAGCTCAATCCATTTTCCCTCTCCGAAAACCTTCTTTATATTTCTGAGAATAGGGTCAAGCTTGGCGCCCGAATATCTCCTGTAGGTTTCATTGTTAAAGAATTTAAGGTCAATGCTGAAGGCATCTATAACATCAAGAAGTCTTGTAAGGGGCTCTTCTTCTATATAAAGGGCTGTTACCATGATGGTGTAAAGTTCTCTCTCCTTGGATATTCGTGCTGTTTCGTACATGTACTCGTAAAAGATCACGGGTTCCGTGTAAGAGAAGGAGATGCTCTTACTTCCCGAAGCCACAGCCATCTCCACCACATATTCTGGCGGTACATTTGTGTCTTTGAACAGCTCATTTTCAATAACATCCTTTGCCTTTACCTGAGAGATCTCCCAATTCTGACATCCCTTACAATGTAAATTACAGCCAGGGGTTGCTATGGTGAAGGTTTTGTGAGAGGGAAGGTAATGAAATAGGGGTTTTTTCTCAACAGGATCTACCGCATAGGACACAAGAGTACCGTAGGTATAGGTGTAAAGGATACCGTCGTGATTTATCCTTACACCGCATACTCCCCCCTGCCCGTCCTTCAAAGAACATCTTATAGGACACAGTGTACATACAACCTTGTCTTCTTCCTTTGTATAAAAAAGGGCTTCCTTTTTCACTTTTGAAGTTTTTTCCTTCCTTTATCCTTCAGTATCTTAAGCTCAGCCCTTTCAACCGCAAGACTGCCTTCTGGGACATCTTTGCTTATAACGGACCCTCCCGCTATGTAGCTGAAGCTCCCCACATTAATCGGTGCTATGAGAAGGGAGTTACTTCCTATGAATGCCTGTTCACCTATGTTTGTTTTATGTTTTTTCTTGCCGTCGTAGTTTGCGGTCACCGTACCCGCTCCTATGTTAGTACCCTTTCCCACGGTTGCATCTCCGAGATAGCTGAGGTGCTTTGCCTTAACATCCTTTTCTATTACACACTTTTTAATTTCCACAAAGTTTCCTATATGACTGCCCTCGCCTATTACCGTATTTTCCCTTATGTGGGCGAATGGTCCCACCACCGCCCTTTCTTTAATGGTGCTATTCCTTATAAGGGTATAAGGTTCAATAACAGCCCCTTCTTCCACGACGGTGTTTTCAAGTATGGATCCGACACCCACAGAGGCGCCTTTACCTATCTTTGTTTTTCCTTTAAGGAAAGCGTAGGGAAATATTTCCACATCCCTATCTATTTCAACTTCTGGTTCTATCCATACCGTCTCCGGTGAATGTATGGTTATACCCTTTTCCATCCACTCAAGGTTTATCCTTATCCTGAGTACACTCTCCGCTATGGCAAGATCAAGTCTTGTGTTTATACCCAATATTTCCGTCGGTTCGGACGCATTAAAAACCTTCACTATAAGACCCTTTTCCGCAAGGTAATTAAGGGCTTCCGTGAGATAGAGTTCACTCGTTACCTCGCTCGGTTTTATTGCCTTAAGCGCCTTTTCCGTATCGTCCCTTTTCAGGATATAAACACCGCTGTTAACCTCTTTTATTTCTCTTTCCTTTTCCGTAGCATCCTTCTCTTCCCTTATGGCTACCAGATGATTCTCATCGTCCTTTATCACCCTACCGTATCCGTAAGGATTTTCAATTGACGCGGTCATTACAATCCCGGAAGGTCTTATGCCCTCGTACTCTTCTGTAAGGTTTAGGAAGGCTATCATGTTTTTTATAGTTTCTGGTTTTACAAGGGGAGTGTCTCCGTTTATTACAAAGAGATAACCTTGATAATCGCTACTTTGCTTTAAGAAACTTAAAAGGGCATCACCCGTGCCTCCCTTCGGATTCTCCTGATAAACATAATCAACATCTTCCAAGTATTCCTTTATCTCCTCAGTAGCTTCACTTATAACGAGAGTTATATCCCTTACACCTCCCCTCCTCAGGTTATTTACCGTATGCCAGATCACGGGTTTGCCGAGAAGGGGATGAAGGAGCTTTGATTTCTCACTTTTAAACCTCGTTCCCAAGCCCGCTGCTAATACAACACCTTTCATGATCAGCCCTTTGCATCCTTGGGCACGCCTATCTGACTGTTTTCTATAAAGCTTATAAACTCTTCCACCTCTTTAATATTATTAAACCTGTTTTTTACCTCCTTCATTGCCTCTTTAATGGGTCTGTCCTTCTTAAAGAGTTCTATATAAACCTGTTTTAATACGCTTATGGTTTCTTCATCAAAACCCCTGTTTTTAAGACCTTTTATGTTTATACCGTAAAGTAAGGCGTGCTGTCCCGAGGCTATGGTAAAGGGAGGAATATCCTTTGTAACTCCTGTTAAACCTCCTATCATGCAATACTTTCCTATCTTTCTCCACTGTTGAACAGCGGATAAGCCTCCTATAAATGTGTATTCACCAACCTCTACATGACCCGCAAGGGCGGAACAGTTTGCCATTATCGTGCCCCGTCCAACTATACAGTCGTGGGCTACATGGGAGTAAGCCATTAGCATTACCTCATCCTCTACGACCGTTTTACCTATTCCTATGGCTGTACCGCGGTGTATAGTTACATACTCCCTTATAATAACCCTGTTTCCTATGGAAACTTCCGTTTCTTCCCCCCTGTACTTTAAATGTTGTGGCTCCTCACCTATTACTGCACCGTCAAATATCCTGCAATCTTCTCCTATGGTTGTTATTCCCTTTATTGAAACCCTGCTTCCTATCTTTGTACCTTTGCCTATTTTTATCCTTCCCTCAATAACGGTGTAAGGACCTATTTCCACATCCTCTCCTATTTCCACATCTCCCGTTATTATGCTCGTGGGATGTACCTTATACATCACATTTCCCCTTTAACAAATTTTCTGAGATTATTAAGGGCAACCTGCGATGCAAGAAATCTGTTTATATTCCTATTTGAATTAAATATCCTTTTATCTATCTTTATCTCCTTGCCGTTGCCCACACCTATGTATGTAAGACCTTGAGGCTTACTCTCCGTACCTCCCGGACCCGCTATGCCCGTTACTCCTATACCTAAATCCGCATCTGTTGTTTCTATAGCCCCTATCACCATCTGCCTGCATACCTCCTCGGATACCGCCCCCTTTTCCCTTATTACCTTTTCATCAACATTCAAATATCTAACCTTAAAATCATTTGAGTAAACTATGAATCCTCCCAAAAACACATCAGAGCTACCAGGTACATTCACTATCCTTCCGCTTATTAAACCTCCCGTACAACTTTCCGCTGTTACCAGAGTCTTCTTATGCTCTTTAAGGGTTTTAAGGACCGCCTCTTCCATACTTTCGTAATTATCAGCGTATATGTAACCTTTAAGGGACTCCTTTAAGCTCGCGTAAGTTTCTTCATCCTCCGTGTATATATCTATACCCGACATGCTGAATTCAACCTCACATCTTTTCCCCCTTATTGCTTCAATGAGGTGTTCCTTATCAATATCAAATAATCTTAAGATAAAGGGTACTTTGAGTGATCTAAGCATATCGTAGTTTCTCAACAAGGGATTATAAGGCATAAATAGGGTGGAAGGATCGGAGAGGATTGTCTCCTTACATGCGGGATCTACCACTATGGATATACCGTCCCTTTCTTTAACAAAATCTTTTCTGAAAAATATGCCTCTTATCCTGTAGCCCTTTGAAGACAGTATATTTTTTAATTCGTAGATGTCTTCCTTTTCTGGGAAGGATCTTATAAAGTAAACATAACAATCCATTGAGGGTTAAATTATAACATTGCTCAACCTACAACTTCGTAATATCTATATCTCCATTTTGCTCCCAGCTCCCTCGCAAGTTTTTCCGTCCTTTTCATATCAACGCCGGGAAAGTCAACAGCGGTTACAGTTACCTCAAAACCCTCTTTAAGGGCTTCCTTTATAAATTCTATGGCTCTATAAAAGGCATCCGGTTGGGCGGGCATACATACCTTTTCGTAGGTTTCCCTGTCCGGTGCATTAAGGCTTACCGAAAATTCATCTACGGAACCTTTCAACTCCTTTAATTTCTCTTTGGGAAGAAAGGTAAACATAAGGCCGTTAGTATCAACCCTTATCTTCTTTGCTCCTCTTCTTTTAAGCTCTGAAGCAATGTATTTAAGGGCGTCATATCTCAAGGTGGGTTCTCCGTAACCGCAGAAAACAATCTCTTCGTAGTCCCCGGGATTTTTAATTTCTTTAAGCACCTCCTCCGGGGAAGGATCCCTGCTGACCCATACCCAGTATCCTTTAACCATAAAATTCCTTTCCCTTTCTCTCTGACAGAATACGCAGTGAAGATTGCATTTATTGGTAAGGTTTATATAAAGTTTATTGTTGATAACATAAGTTATAGTATCCTTTCTTTTGTTGTTGCCCAGGTTAAAGATCAATTTTGCATTCTCCGATGTCATCCTTTCAATATCTTCAACAGAGGTATTGGAGAGCAACTCCGCCATGACACGGGCTATAAATTTTAAATTTGCGGGTTTGTTGGGTTTACCCCTTACCTGTTGAGGGGCTAAAAAAGGGCTGTCTGTTTCCATTAAAAGCCTTCTTGTAGGGGTTTTTTTAACCACATTCCTTAAATTACCCGCATTTTTATAGGTTATTATTCCCGAGTAGGATATATAAAACCCCAAATCCACCGCTTTTTTCATAGCCTCAATATCTCCGGAAAAACAATGCATTATCCCTCCCACCTCATAAGCCTTTTCTTCTCTCAGTATTCTGAAGGTATCTTCCCACGCATTTCTCGTATGTATTATGAGGGGCAGACCCAACTCCCTTGCAAGATTTATATGCCACCTGAATACCTCCTTTTGCTTTTCGGGATCAGAGTAGTTCTTGTAATAATCAAGACCCGTTTCCCCTATTGCCTTTACCTTGTAATGTTTCAATGCCTGTTCTTTTAACCACTGCATGTCGTCTTGGGTAACCTTGTCAGCCTCATGGGGGTGAAAACCTATACCGCAGTATATGTGGGGATATTTTTCCGCTATATTTATCGCATTTATAGATGTCTTTTTGTCATAGCCTACGGTTATGAGATACTCAAAGGAGGGATCTTTTACCGTTTCTTCAAAATCTTCCCTTTTTAATAGATCAAGATGACAGTGGGTATCAATCATAGACATGTCTTGAGATAAATGATTATATATACTAAGCTTCCGTTTATTCGGAGGTAAATGATTACAGTCATAAGGAGGTAGCTATGAATCTTGTTGAAAGACTGTACGGTGAGCACGATGAACATGAGAAGAATATGAACATGCTATTGGCTGTTATTGATGAGGGAGGGGATATTCAAAAGCTTAAGGAAGCCTTTGAAAATTTTGCAAAGGAGCTTGAGTGTCATTTAAAGGAGGAAGAGGAAGCCCTTTTCCCAGAGCTTATTGAAAGACTCGGTCCTCAAGCCATGCCCGTTTATGTTATGCTTCAGGAACATGAGATGATGAGGGAGATAGTATCAAGGGTGAGGGAGCTTCATAGTAAGGGGGAAGGAGGAGAGGAATATATAAAACAGCTTATAGACATAGTGAGACAGCATATAATGAAGGAGAACAATGTACTTTTCCAGATGGCAAGGCAGGTTATAGAACCCGATGTGCTTGAGATAAGGGACGAGATAGCGGAGAAGGTAAGAAAGGAGTTCGGTGTATCCTGAATGATAGAAGTTCTTTTTATGGGTACTCCTTCCTTCGCGGTACCCTCTTTGCAAATCCTTTTAAAGGACACTTTTTTTAAAGTAAAGGCTGTTGTTACACAACCTGACAAGCCCGCGGGAAGGGGTAAAAGGCTGACACCTCCACCCGTTAAACTTATTGCTACAGAAAGAGGGATTAAAGTGTTTCAACCTTTAAACAAGGAGGAGCTTAAAAATATTGTTGATGAGCTTAAGCCCGATCTTATAGTTGTCGTCGCCTACGGTATGATATTACCCCCCGAGGTTATATATAAACCACCTCACGGTGCGGTTAACCTGCATGCTTCCCTCCTCCCCAAGTACAGGGGTCCTGCCCCAATAGAGAGGGTTATCCTTGCGGGAGAGAAGGAGACGGGAAATACGGTTATGCTCATAAATGAAAGGATGGATGAGGGTGATATTTTATCTCAAGAGGTTATACCTATTGAACGGGAAGACAACAGGCTTACCCTTGCTGAAAAACTTGCGGAAAGAGGGGCAAGGCTTCTAATAGAGACCATTAAGGAATGGGTGTCAGGCAATCTAAAACCCGTACCTCAAAAAGGTAAACCCACCTACGCTCCCCTTATAAGGAAGGAAGAGAAGAGGATATGTTGGAAGGCGGATGCTGAAAGTGTAAGGGATAGGATAAGGGCTTTCTTTCCGGATGCTTTCACCTTTTTTAGAAATATGAGAATAAAGATACTTAATACTGATGTGGTTGAAGGATACGGTTTCCCCGGGGAGATAATTGATGATAGGGAGTTTATAGTTGCATGCGGTGAGGGGGCTTTGAAGATAAGGGAGCTTATATCACCTAAGGGTAAGAGGATAAGGGGAGAGGACTTTATGAGGGGTTACGGAAATATAAGGGGGGAAGTGCTAAAATAAAGTCTAATAAATGAACAGGGAAGAGAGAATAATTCTTCTTCTGAACAAGTATCTTATTGATATATTTGGATATTTTAATGTCTACAAAGAAAAGAATACCTTCTTTATACCCATAGGTTCAACCGCACTGAGCGTTGAGGTTTACAAGGAGGATGAAGATATTTACATACTTATGACATCCTTCGTTGCCTTCGGCTTGTCTCCGGAGAATGAGCTTTTGAGGTTTCTTCTTACGGAGAATACATCTCTGAAGGCAGGTGCTTTCGGTATTGTTTTTGAAAACGAGAGGATGGACATTATCTTAAGCCATACCCTGAGGGCTAAGGATATTAACAGGGAGCTACTTAAGTATGTCAGCTTGTATCTCGTTGAAAGGGCGGAGGAATATGGTAAGGAGATAATAACCGTCTTCGGCGGGCAGACTTTTAGGGAGTATATGTTGAGTGAGGAAAAGAAGAGGAAAGGTAAGCTTAAGATATTCCACGATACGATTGAGGTGGAAAAAAAGAAAATGGTTGTTGAACTATTCAGAATTGAAGAGGACAGATATGTTATATCCGGAAAGGTCGGGGAAAAGGAGGCTTTTTATATAGAAAAGTTTGGATCCCTTGAAGAGATACTTAATATGGAATCAGCCATAAAGAAGGCTATAACGGAAAGGAACATAAAGGAGATATGTAGGCTTATTAAATCTTACGAAAGGGAAGACACCATACTTTTCGGGGAGCTTTTGGGATTTAAGGAGGAAAAGATAAAAAAACTTAAGGAGATAGAGGAGAAGTTTAACATACTTTCAAACAGACTTATAAAGGGGGAGATAAGCAGGGAAACCTACAATAAGGAGATAAAGAAGCTTGAGAAGGAGTTTGAAGTTTGAAAAGGAGGGTACTCCTTACAAGGGAGATAGGCGATATAGAGAAGGACAAGAAAGAGTTTTTAAGGAGGGGTATGGGGATTGTAAAATTGCCCCTTATAAAAACTGTGGATATACCCTTTACCTGTCCAGATAAGAATCCGGATTATATAGTGTTCCAGAGTAAAAGGGCTTTTGAGTACTTTGAGAAGAGGGCGGTAATTCCTCCGGATGCGATTATAATAGCGGTGGGTGAAAAGACTCGGAGGTTTATTGAAGATAAGGGCTACAAGGTTTCCTTGGTGCCGAAGGATCAGAGGGCTGGGGGTATATGTGAGATCATGGAAACACAAAAGAGGGGGGTTGTATGGATACCGAGGGCTGAAGCGGGAAGGGAAGAGGCTATTTTATGCCTGCGCAGGATGGGTTTTACTGTTTTTCCCTTTCCCGTTTATAAGACATTCAATATTTATTACAAGCCTTCGGTATTCATTTGCAGGGTAAAAAGGGTTGATGCGGTAGTTTTTGCAAGTCCTTCCGCGGTTGTTGGATTTTTTGAAAATTTTAAAAATTGCAGGGGTAACATAGATTTGCAAGACATCCTTATAGTTTCCATTGGCAAAACCACCAAAACTTGCTTAGGGGATTACGGCATTGAAAAGGTTTTAACCCCTTCAAAACCAAGCATGGAAGCGGTTGCGGAGTATCTGGCGAATATATGGCACGGTTCTTGATATATAAAAAATGGATATGAACAGGAAAACGGTTTATGAAAGAGTAAGCTTTGAAGGTGTAGGGATACACTCCGGGGAAAGATCGCGAATACTCATACATCCCGCGGAGCCGGGAGACGGTATAAGGTTTTATATAAAAGGGGTAGAGATTCCTGCCTCCTTTGAATATGTATCAAACACCGTGATGTCCACGGATCTTGAAAGGGAAGGTGTTACGGTTAAAACGGTTGAGCATCTGCTTGCGGTTTTTCACCTTTTGGGTATAAGTGATGCGATTGTTGAATTTTTGGAAGGATTTGAGGTTCCCATTATGGACGGTAGCGGATATGAGTTTTATATAGCCTTGAAGGATAATATCGTTGATACGGGTGTTTATATTGAACCTATAAACCTGAGGGGGTATGTAAAAGTAGGTGAACCAGGATGTCATATTGAGGCTCATCCCTCCGTTTCTTTTGAGGTTACATATAGAGGTAGTATTAACCATATTGATTGTGGAGACATATTCACTTACAGTGGCGGTGATCCAGAGGAGATAGTTAAGGCAAGGACCTTCTGCTATCTTGAAGATGTTAATGCCATACTTGAGAAGGGCTACGGAAAGGGTGGATCTACAAGGAATGTGCTTATAATAGGTAAGGAAGGTATTCACAGTGATGAAGGATTGAGATATCACGATGAACCTTTGAGACATAAGGTTTTTGATCTTATAGGAGATCTTTATCTTCTTGGTGCACCCATCAGAGGAAGGATAGTTTCATACAACGGGGGACATTCCCTTAATATTGAGCTTATAAGGAATATTGTTAAGAGCCTTCCCGCAGTAAAGCTTCTATAATTTCAAGATCCTTTTCCGTGTCAATGCTGTGATAAAAATTATCTGTTAGTATTACCTTTATACCTATACCCCTTTCAAGGAGTCTGAGTTGCTCCAAACCCTCAATAATCTCCAGGTGTCCCTGGGGCATTTGGGTGAATTCCAACAGGGTGTGTTTCCTGAAGCCGTATATACCCACATGCTTTAAGGGATAGAAGCTGTCTTCTATTTTATTTCTGAAGTAGGGCAGGGGACTCCTTGAGAAGTAGAGTGCCATGTTGTGACTGTCAATTACCACCTTTACATTGTTGGGATCTTCAGTATTTTTCTTTTCCCTTACAGCCACGGTTACCACATCGTTGTATTCAAGTTCCGCAAAAATTCTATCTATATCGTCTTTATATACAAAGGGTTCATCACCCTGATAATTTATAACAAGGTCCACATCCATATCCCTTATTACATGGGCCACCCTGTCGGTACCAGACTTTATATCTTTCGGTGTCATAATAACCTCAAGGGGTAGATCTTTAAGTACGCTTTTTATCTCCTCACTGTCCGTTGCTACAATAACCCTCTCCCCAGTTTTGAGGCACCCTTCCGCGACCCTTCTTATGAGGGGTACGCCCCTTACGGGCCTTAACAGTTTCTTAGGTAGCCTTTGTGAATCAAGCCTTGCGGGTATTACTATGGCCCTTTTCATCTCCTTCCTTTCCAAAGTACTGCCTTATCTTTGCCCTTAAGGTGTTGCGTGAAATGTTTAATACATTTGCTATCTTTGATTTATTCTCCCCGTACCTTTCCATAAGAATCTTTAAGAGAGCCTGCTCAAAAACTGAAGGTATATTACCTATCTCCTCCTCGGGTACGGATTTTATGTACTCCCTGAGGATGTCCTCAAGGGATTGATTGGGAAGTTGGCTTAAGGATATAGGCAGGTGTTTTATATAGCCTTTCTTTGTTTCAAGAACGCTTCTGTAAACTACATTTTTAAGTTCTCTTACATTTCCGGGCCAAGAATACTGCATAGCTTTTTCAAGAACATCCTCCTCAATACCTTCCACCTCTGTTCCGAGTTCCCCGTTTGCCTTTGATATAAAGAAGCTTATAAGCTCTGGTATGTCTTCTTTCCTTTCCCTGAGAGGCGGAACATTTATAGTTATCTGTGCAAGCCTGAAATACAAATCCGCCCTAAAGCCCCCTTCCTCTATAAGGCTCTCCAGGTTCCTGTTGGTAGCAGCTATTATTCTTACATTTACATGGGTTTCCTTTGTATCTCCTATGCGGTAAAACTTCTTTTCTTCCAAAAATCTTAGCAGTTTGGTTTGAAGTTCTTGGGGCATATCTCCTATCTCGTCAAGGAAGAGGGTACCCCTGTTGGCTAATTCAACCTTACCAGGTGTATCCTTAAGGGCTCCGGTGAAGGATCCCTTTGTATAGCCGAAAAGTTCCGCTTCAAGCAGATGTTTTGGTATGGCACTGCAGTTTATTGCTATAAAGGGATTGCCCGATCTTTCCGAGTTTTCATGTATAGCCCTTGCTATTACCTCTTTGCCCGTACCCGTTTCACCGGTTATAAGCACATTCATATCATTGGAAGAGGCAAGACCTATCATTTTGAATACTTCAAGCATCTTTGGAGAACTTCCCACTATAGGAAATCCGTTAATCTCCTTAGGTATGCTCTTCTTCCTTTTCTTAGGTATTACCTTTTCCACCGAATTAAGAAGATCTTTTAGATCAAAGGGTTTTTTTAGTATCTCAACCGCACCAAACTTTGTTGCCTTTATTACATTCTCTGGTGATGTATAGGCGGTTATCATTATTACCGGTATGGTTATACCCCTTTCCCTGAGCCTTTTAAGTACATCTATTCCCGAGAAATCTCCAAGCTTTATATCTATAACCGCGGTATCCGATTCCTCAGCCTTTTTGAGTGCTTCAGAGGGATTATCAATGCATATTGGTTCAAAGCCTGCCCTTTCAAGGACCTTGCCTATGGCGTAAAGTACATCGTGTTCGTCATCTAATACCAGTACCTTTCCCTTCATGGCTTCTATTATTTATATAAGGTATTGTAACCGTAATTGTCGTTCCCTTCCCGACCTGAGAGTGTATATCCAGTGTTCCGCCCAGAAGATGGGTGTATCTCATGACTATGGGTAAGCCGAGACCTGTTCCTCCCTTTTTAGTTGTAAAAAATGGTGAGAATATTTTGTCCATATTTTCTTTGGGTATCCCCTTACCCGAATCGGATATGGTTATCTGCACTTCCATATTTTTCCTTACAGCGGATACATGTATGAAGCCTTTACCGTCAATGGCTTCAATTGCATTGTTTAAAAGGTTTGTAAGTATTGCATTTAAAGCCTCCCTGTTTGAGTATATATGTATATCTTCAAAACGGGTTTTAAGTTCTATATTTTTTTCTTTGATCCTCGGGAGAAGCAGGGATATGTTCTCCTTTATTACCTCGCTTATATTAAGTATGTTCCAGTTTCCTCCTCCTATTTTTGCGAAGGTCAAAAACTCATTAACTATACTGTCAATTCGCGATATGGATTTTTTAATTATCTCTATATCCTTTTTATCGCATTCATCCATAGAGGTAAGGAGTTTAACTGGTAAAAGGGCGTTTTTTAACTCATGGGCAAGGTTGGCGGACATCTCTCCCAGAAAAGAAAGGGCTTCAATCCTTTTCATTTTATTCTCAAGCTCTTTTATCTTTGAAATATCCGCTATGGTTACAATGTACCACTCTTTGGCGGGCATTATACTTAGCAGGGACGGAATACTTCCTCCTTTCCTTTTCCTTATCTCCGTTTCGTAGGTAAAGGGAAGCTTGTTGTTCAGCGAATTCCTCAGTATGGTTCTGTCCCTTGGATACTTTATTAAAACTGAAAACCTCCTGCCGAGAAGTTGGTGATAGTTAAATCCGAGGGTTTCAATCCTGTGGTTTGTAAAGAATATCCTCATCTCCCTATCAAGGATGAGTACTATGTCATATACGTTGTTTACTATCTCCGCATAAAAGTCTTGGGCAAATCTTATGTTATTAAGGAATGTATTAACATTTTTGAAGGCTTCATAAACCACATCCGCAAGGTCTTGAATCTCATCCTTTTCAGGAAAGTCTATTTTATTTACTTCCTCTATATGTCCCTTTCTGACCTTCTCCGCTTCCTTCAGTATCCTCCTCAATCTTGAATTTATCCTATAGGATATTATGAGACTCAACAAAATACCCACCAATCCGAAGCCCGAAGATATACCTAAAACGCTGTATTTTATATAAGAAAACTGTTTTGTTATTTCCTTTTTATCAAGCCTTATAACAACGAATCCTACGGGATTTCCCTCTTTGTCAGTTACCTTGTGTTTAACTATATGTCTTTTATCTTCCAGGAGGCGGGATAGACCAAAAGGTATCTTGTCTTTACTTGTGTATGTTAGAGCGTACCCTTTTTCATCAAGGAAGGCTACTTCCTTTATAAACCTCTGGGCTATTATTGATTGGCTTATCTCTTTTAGTGTTTTTTCATCCTTTTTGATCAAGAATTCGGAGATGTTGCTTTCCTCAATTTCAAGGAAGTTTTTTATTGCTTCCTCCGTTGTTTCAAAAAGGATATTCTCCCCGAAATTTACCATGACAACCGTAAGGGGCAGGGATGAGAGAAGAATAACCATGAAAAAGGTTACCGCTAACTTTATGCCTATGCTTAAATGGAGAAGATTTTTAAGCCAGCTCACCGTACATATTATTTTGCGTACTTTGGACGGATGGTCAAGTTTTTACCAGTCCTAACAAAAAATTTGCCACCTTTTATTTGTTTAATAAATCGGATGACTGATTTAAGTTTTTAATTTTAGGAGCATAAATTAGGTGGGGGGATTTTGGCACGCTTCTTGCAAATTGAATAAGGAGGCTGTTATGAGGAAAAGCCTTGGTGTTCTTGTTATACTCGGCGTAGTTATTTTCGTCATAGGCGGAGCTTTACTATATTTGTTTACATCGCTCGGTGTTAAGATAGAACCCCTCGGTGATGCCTTTGTAGTTTACAGGGTTGAAACTCCCGAACAGCCCATAGAGTTTCCCCACTACAAGCATGTAAAGGATGTGGGACTGCAGTGTACATACTGCCATGCCTACGCGGATAAGGCTGTAAGCCCAGGTATTCCTCCCTTGGAAGTTTGTATGGGTTGCCATTCGGTTATAGCTACGGATAAGCCCAGAATTAAAAAGTTGACCGAATACTGGAACAAGAAGGAACCAGTTCCTTGGAGGCATGTTAATAAACTTCCGGATTTTGTCTTTTTTACTCACAAAAGACATGTAAAGGCGGGTGTTGATTGTAAAGCATGTCACGGAGATCTCGGAACGATGACCGTTGCCCAGAGGGTAAAACCTTTAAAGATGGGTTGGTGCCTTTCCTGTCATAATGATGTAAAAGGCTATCTTGAGGCTCAAGGATTGCCTCCCGCAAAGGTGGACAGGGCTCCCACCGACTGTTGGACTTGCCATAAATAGGAGGGCTTAAATATGAAAAGAAGGGACTTTATAAAATTTATAGGGTTTATATCAGGAAGTGCAGCCCTATCCTCTTGTACGGGTCATCTTAATAAAAATCATTACTTCAGGACTGATGAAATAATTCCCTTTGTTTCACCTCCCCCCGACAGGATTCCTCCCGATGCGGGAGGCGGAGGAGAGGGTTTATACTTCCCTACGGTATGTGCGGAGTGTCCCTCTGGGTGTCCCGCCCTTGCCTTTGTGAGGGATAAGGTCTATGACAGGGTACACGGCAAATATCCCACCAAACTTGAGGGTATGCCTAATCATCCCATAACCTCAGGTGCTTTTAAAGAACCTTTTAACGCTGGTGTTCTTTGCATAAGGGGGCAAGCGTCCCTATACAGGATTTATAGCCCAGAAAGGTATAAGAATCCTCTCATTAAAGATACAAACGGTAACTGGAGGGAGATAACTTGGAAGGAGGCTATAGATCTTGTTGTTGATAGATTGAAGGAGGCAGAGAAAAAGGGTCTGAGGAGTGTTTACCTTTCTTCAAGGACTACAGGTTCCCTTTCCCATCTTATAGATGAGTTTTGTAGAGAGGCGGGTATTGAGAGGTTGCCAGAATTTGAACCCATAAACCACTCCGCTGTCAGGAAGGGATATGAGGTACTATTCGGGATAAATGAACTGCCTGTTTATAAGGTTGAAAAATCTGATTTTCTATTAACCGTAGGTGCGGATATACTTGAATCCTTCGGCAATCCCGTATATTACCAATCCGCCTTTGCAAGGGCGAGGGAAAACAAAAACTTTAAATGGTTCCATATAGAACCTCACCTTACCCTCACCGGTCTCAATGCGGATGAGAGATTTTCCGTAGAGCCTGGTACGGAACATTTTCTTCTCTCCTTTATGTTGCGGTGGATAGTAGAAAGCGGTGTTGCTGTAAGGGAAGTTCCCGAGGAGATAATTCAATATGTACCCCGTTACTCCTTGTGGGAGGTTGCGGAAAGAACTGGTATAAAGGCGGAGAATATTGACAGACTCCTCGCTAAGATGTCAAGGGCGAGGAAACCCCTCGTTATAGTAGGTGGCGTCTCAACCGCTCATGATACTGGTCTTGATGTTGCTGTCTTGGGGGGACTTATACAGTGGGCTATGGGTATGACGGATGATCTTATAGACTTTACATATTCAGAAAACTATGAAAGAGTTGGAAATTTCATAGATCTCAGAAACTTTATGTCCGAACTAAGTATGAGAAAGATCGGGGTGGTTTTTCTCTCAAAAGTTGACCCTGCTTCCTTTGAGGGTAAAAAGTTTAAAAATCTTTTGAAGAATGCCCACTTTGTTGTTGGTTTGTACGATTTGCCCAATGATACTGCACGGGAGTGTGATCTAATACTTCCCCTTTCCCATCCTATAGAAAGCTGGGGTGATTCTGAACCCAGAAAAGGTATGCTTTCCGTTTACAAGCCCGCTCTTGAGATTCTTATTCCTCCCGAAAGCGATCCCTCTAATAACAGACCCCTATTTAACACCCTCCCCGAGGGCGATATCCTTATTACAATACTAAGGAGATACAAAGGCAAAAGTATTGCTAAGGACTTTAAAGAGTATGTCTATAAAAGGATAGAAAGGGATTACGGCAAGGAGGTTGCGGATAGACTCTTTAATGCGGGTCCCTATGAATGGCCCGCTTTCAATATACCGTCCGATAAACTTCCGTATCACATAAAGGAACTACCTAAGGTAAATCTGAATTTGAGAACTAATATAGTAAGGTCTTTGATCAGGAACATAAGGTATGAAAATGAGATAAAGAAGCCTGCCCTTGTTCTTACACCTTCCATAAGGTGGTATGATGGCAGAAGTAAAAGTAATCTCCTTTTGAATGAGATTCCTGATCCCATAACCGCCATATCTTACGGTGATTATGTGTTGGTTCCCGAGGACACCGCTAAGAGGTTCAGAATAAGAAATATACCCAATAAGAAGTTGTTAAGAGAGGAAGTTGTTATAGCAGGTAAAGAGGTTAAGAAAACCACCCTCGCTCATATACAGAAGGGTTTGGCGGATGGGGTTATAGTTGCATATATGGGTACGATAATTCCGGAAAAATTCAATGTGGACGGCAGGACCGGAGAGCTTGTGCCTTTCATAGAGGTTGTAAGTATTAAGAAAACCGGTAATGTAAGGAATGTGCCGATACTTTCTGGATCTTTCTCGGATCACGGCAGGGGTGTTGTTCCTATACCTTATAGGGAGGCTAAGGAAGAGCATATGGAAGAGGAAGATATGCATGCGTGGGGTCATGAGGCGCCTCCGGGTAAATTTAAATATCCTTACGCAAAACACCCTTTTGCCCAACTGCCCTATCCCGATCACAGTCATGTGCATAAGACTTATCTCTGGGCTATGGCTGTTGATCTTGACAAATGTGTAGGATGTTCTGCCTGCGTAGCTGCATGCTACATAGAAAATAATGTTCCCATAGCAGGTCCCTCGGAACACCTCAAAGGTAGGGAGATGTCTTGGATAAGGGTGGAACCTTACTATAAAGAAAACGGTGAGGTCAACTTTGTATTAATGATGTGTCAGCAGTGTGAAAATGCAACCTGTGAACCTGTATGCCCTGCAAAGGCAACCTATCACAATGACGAAGGGTTAAATGTGCAGGTGTGGAACAGGTGTGTCGGTACGAGATACTGTTCAAACAACTGCCCTTACAAGGCAAGGCGATTTAACTGGTTTGATTACAAATGGGAGTCACCCCTTGATAGGATGCTTAATCCCGATCTTGCGGTAAGGGGTAAAGGGGTTATGGAAAAATGTACCTTCTGCTTCCACAGAATAAGGAAAGCGAGGGATCTTGCCAAGGATGAGCATAGGATGATTAAGGAGGGTGAGCTTCTGCCCGCATGTGCCCAGACATGTCCGAGCGGTGCCATAGTTTTCGGCAACTTCCTGGATGAAAACTCGCAGGTTTACAAGATGTCTAAGGATAAGGATTCATACAGAATCTTTGATCTCCTTGGGACGGAACCCAAGGTTTACTACCTTCCAAAGGTGAGAAGGAGGGTTTAATATGGCAACCAAACTTTCTGAAAGGCTTGACAAGATAGACAGAGATATCCTTATGCCCATGGTAAAACCCGGTAAGACCTATTGGATAGCTCTTGGACTCTGTGTATTCTTTGTCCTTGTCGCCATAGGTGCGTGGATTTACCAGTTAAAAACCGGTCTCGGAGCTGCAGGTATAAGACACCCCGGTATGTGGGGATTTTATATTATCAACTTTGTTTTCTGGGTAGGGATAGCACACTCTGGAACTCTAATATCCGCTGTCTTATTGCTATTCAGGGCAAACTTCAGGAGTGCCTTTAACAGATCAGCGGAAGCTATGACAATATTTGCTGTTATGACAGCGGGACTATTTCCCATTATTCACGCGGGGAGACCTTGGAAGATATATTGGCTGTTCCCTTACCCTACTCAACGGGAGATCTGGCCTAATTTCTTTTCTCCCCTTGAGTGGGATGTTTTTGCGGTATCCACCTACTTTACCATAAGCCTTATATTCTGGTACCTCGGTATGGTGCCTGATCTTGCCATAGCAAGGAGATTTTTCGGAGGAATAAGAGGATTTTTCTACAGACTGTTTTCCTTAGGATGGACGGGTACCGTTCCTCAGTGGATGCATTATGTAAGGGCATCCCTGTTCCTTGCGGCCTTTGCAACACCACTTGTTGCATCCGTTCACTCGGTAGTATCCTTTGACTTTGCGGTGTCAATAGTTCCTGGTTGGCATGCAACCATATTCCCTCCCTTCTTTGTAGCAGGTGCTATATTCTCCGGATGTGCAATGGTATTTACCCTTGTTATACCCATGAGGAAAATATTCAAGTTGGAAGAGTATATAACCATAGATCACTTTGAAAATCTGGCTAAGCTTACCCTTTTCACCGGTCTTATAGTTACCTACGCTTATATCACAGAGTTTACCCTACCCTTATACGGTGAAAATATATTTGAGAGGGATCAATTCGTTTACAGGGCTTTCGGAGATTACAAGTGGTACTCATGGGCTATGATTTTCTGTAACTCCGTTGTTCCCCTTGTACTCTTTATAAAACAGATGAGGAGAAATCTACTTGTTCTCTTCATAGTTTCCATCTTTATCAACATAGGTATGTGGCTTGAAAGATTTGTTATCGTTGTCATCTCTCTGGCTCATGAATATGAACCTTATTCTTGGGGACTTTATCACCCGAGCATTGTTGAAATACTTATAACCATAGGTAGCTTTGCATGGTTCTTTATGTGGTTCCTTCTCTTTACGAGGGCTATACCTGTTGTTTCCATATTTGAAGTTAAGGAAGAGAGAGTCAGGGAGGAAGAAAAATGAAAAAGGTGGAGTTTGTTTTTGACGAAAAGGAAGATTTTGTGGCAAAATTGAAGGAGATTGTTGATGCGGGTATTAGCCCCAAGGATATAAGGGTTATAACGCCCATACCCGTTCATGAGGTGGATGAGATACTCGGTACACACCCACACAGGAGTAAAATCAAATATTTTACCCTTGTGGGAGCCCTTACGGGCTTCACAGCAGGATATGCTTTGACCACATATACCCATCTAAGTTGGGAAAATCCTCCTCTCATAGTGGGAGGTAAACCTTTGGTGAGTGTTATACCCTTCTTCGTCATAGCCTATGAGCTAACCATACTATTCGGAGGAATAGCTACCTTTATAGGCTTGCTGATTCTTGCCGGTCTTCCAAGCATTAAAAGGATTATATCTCCAGAGGATTACGGAAATAAGTTCGTCATACAGGTAAAGGGTGAAAGTGTTGAGGAGATAGAGGCACTTTTAAAGGCTGAGGAGGAAGCGTAATGGGAAGCAAGTCTCTTTGGATAGGTTTCGGTGTAGTATGGTTTATATTTCTGATAATTGAGATAATAAAGGGTGTTGACGGCACTCTACTTGTGAGTCTATCATACCTTTCCGCCATAACCCAAGGTGCTATAGCTATAGTTGCCATTGCGGAAACGGTGAGGGGTGGGTGGATAAAACCTGTTAAAGGGTATCTACTTTCCCTTTATCCCGCGGTCATATTCTCCGTCAGCCTATTCTTTATCTTCATGTTCCAACTGGATATTTATCCGTGGGCGAAGCATCAGGGTCTTTGGCTCAACAAGGGGTTTTATATTTTAAGGAATTTGTTCCTTTATGAAGCTATATGTCTTGCTGCGTGGAAATATGCTACCGAATCTCTTAAAGAGAGTGATAAAAAGTACTTCTGGGCTGTTATATATCTTTTTGCCTTTGTTGCATTTCAGGCAAATATAGGTTACGACTGGTTTATGCCCCTTGACTATCCTTGGTACAGCTCCCTCTTTGATGCCTATATAACCCTTGAAGCTGTATATTCCGCCCTCGCCCTGATAGCTGTTATCAGGTTTATCATATATATCAAGAACGGCGGGAAATTCCCCGAGATATTTAAAAAGACCCAATGGGATTCTTCCACCATTATGTTTGGATTCAGCTTTCTGTGGGGGTACTTCTTATATTCCCAGGTGCTTATAATATGGTATGGGAACCTCTATGAAGAGTTCCATTACTTTCTGAAAAGGCTTGAACATTTCCCCGTAGGTACATACCTTATACCTATTCTCCTGTTGGCTATTCCGTGGCTCAGTCTTCTTTTTAGAAAGATTAAGCTTACGCCTTATTTAATGGTTGTCATAGCGGGTGTGGTTCTCTTCGGACTGTTCCTTGAAAGGATAGTTATAGTGGGTTCTGTAGCCCATGTAAATATATTTGTCGCGGTTGTGGAGGTTATCCTTATCTGGTTTGTGATATACTTTACCATAAAAAACAGGAGGGATGCTGTTGCAACAACAAGCTAAGATTTCAATATGCTATAATGTTGAATATTCAATATCCCAAAGGAGGTGGGTAGTATGAAGAAAGTAGCTTTGCTTGCTTTAATCGGCTTTGCCGGCATGTCCTTTGCCATATCTTCCAAGGCGGAGGCGGAAGCATTTATGAAGAAGAATGGGTGTGTAGCATGCCATGATTTTAATGTGAAAAAGATAGGACCTTCTTTTAAGGACATAGCCGCGAAATATAAGGGTCAAGCGGGTGCTGTTGACAAGCTTGTAGAGAAGGTAAAGAAAGGCGGTTCCGGTGTGTGGGGATCCACACCCATGCCTCCTCAAGCTGTACCCGCGGATCAAGAAAAGGCATTTATTGAGTGGGTTCTCAGCAACCTCTGATCTGATTACAAACTTTGCCCCGCCTGAGGGCGGGGTTTTGTATAATCTAAGGTGTGGGTAAATCTATACCTTATGTACTGCTGATTCTGGCGTTAGGTGTCCTCTCTTATTTATATTTTTCATCCGATGGATCACATACATCCTCCGATATAAATGAAATCCCCCTTGTTGAAATTGAGACTATAACGGGTCAAAAGCTGAACATCGGCAATCTGAAAGGCAAAATAATTCTCATAAATTTCTGGGCTACATGGTGTCCTCCCTGTAGGGAGGAGATGCCTTACTTTGAGAGAATCTACAGGAAGTACAAAGAAAAGGGATTTACCATAATCGCTGTGAGTGTTGATGTAAATGAAAACTTCGTTAAGGATTTTGTAAGGGAGTACGATATCTCTTTTCCCGTATCCGTGGATAAAGATGGATTGTCTGACATGTACGGTGTTTCTTCATTGCCTATGTCCTTTCTGTATGATAAAAGCGGGAAATTGGTAAGGAAGAAAATAGGTGCGTATTTTTCCCTTGAGGAGGATTTAAAAAAACTTTTAAGCTTGCATTGATGAATTTTTTATCTTGTATAATAGTTTTTCAGGTTGGTTCAAATTTTTAAGGAGGGATGAGCTATGGCGCATGAAGAGGTCCACCACGGTCACCATGAGGTGAGCGTATGGCCCGTTGGAGTAGGGCTGGGTGCATTGTTTGCTGTTCTTGCCTTTACCGCATTTTTTCAATGGCAGATGCCTTTTCTGGCTGTTATCTTCGCAGGCTTGACGGTTGTTACCCTTCTCGGAGGACTTGCAGGCTGGGCTAACGAGTTCTTCACCACGGGTCATGATGAAAAGCACGGAAGGATAGCGATAGTTTTCTTCGTGGGTTCCGAGATCATCATATTCGGAACCATGTTTGCAGCCTTTTGGAGGGCATGGGTGTTTAACGCTCATGAGTGGGCAAATTGGGTGCCTCATGAAATGAACCTAATTATGCCCGTTATCCTTACCTTAATACTGTGGGCATCAAGCGGAGCCATAGTCTTGGCGGAAAAAGCAATAGAACATGGTAATGTCGGTGCCTATAACAAGTGGCTCCTTATCACAATAGTCTTGGGTGCATTGTTCGTAGTCTTGCACGTTATGGAATGGTTCCATCTGTGGGAGTCTGGCTTTACCCTATCATCTAATATGTACGGTACCGCCTTTTACATGCTTACTGGCTTTCACACATCGCACGTTCTTGTAGGATTGATTGCTATGCTCTATCTTCTCTGGATAGGTCTCAGCGGTAAGATTGATGAGACTAAAACAACTGCGGTTGTGGCAACCGGATTTTACTGGCACTTCGTTGATGTAGTGTGGATGTTCGTTGCTACAAATGCATATTTTGTAGGATCAATACCCGCGTTAACCGGAGGACACTAATATAGGAGTTAAGGGTTAGAATCATGAGAGGGGTGTTTCTTCTAATGTTTGTTACCTTATCCCTCGTTTGGGCGGTTAACACCCCTCTTGGTGTTCCTCGTGATGAGGATAGTAGCTTTGATGTTTCAATCCTTAGAATCAACGAAGGTGAATACCTGGGTAAGGAGCTTCCGAATGTGGATGTTACTCTCGGAGAGGGAACCGTAAAGAAATTGTGGGATATAATAGGTGAAGAGCCTGCAATTATAGTTTTTGCCTACTATACCTGTGATGCTTCCTGCCCAGTGTTGGCTGGTAATATCTCAAAGGCTCTTGAATCCATTAAAGACAGGGACTTTACCCTTATAACTCTGTCCTTTGATGAAAAGGATACCCTCCAAACTATGAAGGCTTTTAAAGAAAAGCTCAAGTATATTCCCGATAACTGGGTCTTCGGACTGCTCTCAAAGGAAGACATCAGGCGTATCACCGAAGGTACGGGCTTTCGTTTCTTCTACTCTGTGAAAGACAAAGCCTTCGTCCATCCCAATGTCCTCATATTCATATCACCCGATAAGAGGATAGTCAGGTATGTTTACGGGGTAAAGCCCGACCCCAAAACGGTAAGGATAGCTCTTGCGGAAGCTAATACGGGTGAGCTGAAAATAAATGAGGTAGTAGATCTTGTTTACCTTGCATGTTTCAGCTACAACTCAAAGAAGGGATCTTATATGCTTAATCCGGTTATGATATTGGGCGGAGTAGGTTTTATACTTCTTGGCTCAACTCTGTTGCTCAGTGCTTTTTATGGTAAACTTTATGGAAGGAAGGAGGTGTAAGTTATGGCTGCCATACTGGTTATAGTTTATTTTGCGATAACCACCTTGGTTATGATAGTGGGTCATCAGCCCATCTTAGAAGGTTATGAGCTTGCAAAAACGACAGGGGCTGAGCCCGGTCTCCAGTGGTACTGGGGATTTAAAAATGTTTTTTATGTTGTTATGCTTTACTTCTTTGTTATAGCTATACCCTTTGTTATATTTACCCTCATATACCAGTACAGGAAAGGTGAAAGAGAAGAAGGTGAACATGCTTCCAAACCCTGGGGAGCTGTTGAAAACGGACTCCTGATAGCATGGGCTGTTGCAGTTTTTGCGGGTGATATTTTCTTGGACTTCGTTTCCGAGACGGTTTTTGAGAAGCAGAAGGAAATACCCGAAAATGCTATGGAGATTAAGGTTACTGGGTCCATGTGGATGTGGCAGTTTGAGTACCCGAATGGTAAAATGCTGTTCTCCTTCTATAATCCTGCAACGGATAAATTTGAAAATTTTGAAGGCGGATTTATAGTCCCCGCGGGCACTCCCATAAAGCTCGCTATGAAGTCAACGGATGTTATACATGCTTTCTATCTCTGGCCCCCCATTAACAAGCTTCAGGATCTGTATCCAGGCAGGATAACCTACCAGTGGTTTAAGGTTGATGCACCCGGAGAGTATTTGGTATCTTGTAGGGAGTACTGCGGTACTAACCATGCGTATATGCTTGCAAAGATATGGGTTGTTCCCAAGGAAGAATTTGAACAGTGGTACAACGGTCAAATTGCGGAAGCGGATCTTAAGAAGAAGTATTCAACCAAAAAATGGTACACGAAGCAGGCAAAGGCTGGTAATATAGAATTAGCCAAGGTAAATAATTAAGGAGGTGTAGTATCATGAGGGAAGCTATCCCTACAGGGGTGCCGTATTTCGGAGCGTCCCTGAAGGAATGGATATTTACAACAGACCATAAAAAGATAGGTATTCTGTATCTCGTTACAAGTATCCTTTACTTTGTTGTTGGTGGTCTCTTTGCCCTTGTGATGAGGCTTGAGCTTACAAATCCCGGCTTACAGCTCCTGAGTCCCGATTTCTACAATTACCTCCTTACTGGGCATGGTGCGGTTATGCTCCTATGGTGGGCTATAGGTGCACCTACTGGAGGATTCGGTAACTTTCTGCTTCCTTTAATGATAGGGGCAAGGGATGTTGCATTCCCCAGATTAAATGCCCTTAGCTGGTGGGCATACTTCGGTGCGAGCGTTCTTGTTCTTATAACCCTTATACCCGGTAACCATATAAAGATGATGTGGACGGGATATCCTCCCTATGCCCTCAATAACGATGCGGGAAATCTTGCCCTTTATGTCTTTATAATCCACCTTCTCGGAGTATCTTCCATAGCTGGTGCTGTTAACTTCCTTACCACCGTTATAAGGATGAGGGCTAAGGGGCAGTCTTACTGGAAACTGCCTATATTTGTACACTCAATAATAACCGCTAATGTTATACAGATACTTGGTGTGCCTTCACTTGCGGGTGCGGTAACAATGGATCTTTTTGATAAATATCTTGGTACCGCTTTCTTTGATCCTGCGAGGGGAGGAGATCCGCTTCTCTATCAGCATGTATTCTGGTTCTACTCGCATCCCGCGGTTTATGTTATGTTGCTACCTCCCGTTGCAATGGCGGGTGAAGTTATATCCGCTATGGCAAAGAATAGATTTTTCGGATATAAGGCTTATGTAATAGCCCAGTGGGGAGTTGTTGTATTAGGATTCATAGTATGGACACATCACATGTTTGTTACCGCAGCAGCAGACTGGATAAAGATTATCCAGTCAATAACTACCATGATGATAACCGTCCCTGTGGGTGTTATAGTTCTGGCATCAACCCTTACGCTGTTTAAGGGTGCGCTAAGATTCAATACCGCCACATGGTTTGCCCTCGGTACCATATTCATGATTCTTCCTGGAGGTTTGACGGGAATACCTAACGGTATGCTCGGTATAGATTACGGTCTTTCCGATTCTTACTGGATTGCAGGTCACTTCCACTTCGTTCTTGCAATGATAATAACCTTTGGAATATTTGCCGGTCTTTATTACTGGTTCCCCAAGTTTACTGGAAGGTTTGCCTACTCCGAGGGTCTTGGGAATGCTGGATTCTTCATAATGTTTGTTGGTGCAATGCTTATATTTGGTATGCAACTTATAGCAGGTCTTCACGGTATGCCCAGAAGATATGTTGACTATCCCCCCATTCCTGAGCTTGTGAGTGCGCATAACTGGATGACGGTGGGTGCTTTTGTATTTGCTCTCGGTGTACTTATATCCTTCCTTAACCTTATACTCGGTATGACCAAAGGTGAGAAGGCGGATGCAAATCCGTGGGGTTCACCTTCCCTTGAATGGTGGACAGGTTCACCTCCTCCTCCCCACAACTTTGATAAGCTTCCCGAGGTTGATGAAGATTGGCACCCTTACAATTACAAGAAGGCTTAACGGAGGATCTGAAATGCAGTTTATACCGCCCCCTTGTCGGGGCGGTTTTTTATTTTCAAGGGGGTAATTTGAGATGGATAGGGAGAAACAGAAGGCTGATAGGATAACAAAGTTAATAGGTTACTCCCTGTTGATGTTTGTATTCCTTTCCTATATACTATGGATAATAACCACCTATCTGAAGAGGAGAGGAATGTTATGACAAAGATAATCCTTTTCATAGCCCTTATATCAACCTATATACTTATGGTTTTCGGCGGTGTGGTTACATCCACAGGTTCGGGACTTGGATGTCCTGACTGGCCCCTCTGTTACGGTACTTTCAATCCACCGCCGAAGATGGATGCGTGGATAGAGTGGGGTCATAGACTGTTAGGAGCTAACGCTGGTTTATTTATACTCTTGTCTTTTATAAGCGTCTGGAAAAATTACAGGGGACTACCGCGATTTACAATAAGTATAGCTCTTATAATGCTTATAGTAGAAGTTATCCTTGGCGGAGTTGTGGTATTAAGAGAGGCACCTTTGCTTAGTGAAGCTGAGCATATGGTTCTTACCTCTTCTCATATAATAGTGTCCACAATTATACTTGCTTTCATATCCTTTACTTTATCCCTTATAGTTCATGAGAAGGGTGTACCTATGCATATACCCTATGCGGTTCCCCTTTTCGTTTTTGTGTATTTTCAAATAATTGTTGGAATAATAGTGAGATATACCCAATCAGGGCTTGCATGTCCAGATTGGCCTACATGTCAGGGTCATATAATACCTCCCTTTGATACTTTCAATGTTTTTATCCATTTTATCCACAGATTGGTGGCTTACGCTTTAGTTATATTTACAGGATATCTGATGTTTAAAGAATTGAACCCGAGAACGGGTATAACCTTTACCCTTGTGGTTGCACAGATGCTGTTCGGTATAATGAGCGTCTTTTCTGGTCTGTTTTTACCCATAGTGTTTCACCACATACTTTTGGGATTTTTCCTTCTGGCTTGGGTTTCCTTTATAACAGCTCCCTATCTGTTCCCTAAGGGTGTTCAAGGAGAAGTGAGGGCATGAGCCTTGAAAAGGTAGCATACTATAAAAATACGCTTAAGGATCATGTAGTTTTAACCAAACCCGGTATTGTTGCCCTTGTCCTCGTTACTACACTGACTGGTATATATCTTGCCCATAGGGGATTGCCCGATCCTTTTTTGGTTTTTTGGACCCTTATGGGTACGGGTTTTGCTGCAGCAGGTTCTGCTGTTTTAAATAACTTCATTGATAGGGATATTGATAGGTTGATGGAAAGGACAATGTCAAGACCCACCGCTCAAGGTACGGTAAATCCTTGGATTGCTTTGTTTATGGGTTCTTCGTTTATTTTGTTGTCCTTTTTTATCCTCTCTTACTATGTAAACCTTATATCTGCCCTTCTTGCCTTCCTCGCTGCCTTTGTATATGTTGTACCCTATACCATCGTTACAAAGCGCAGGACCGAGTACGCTACTGAGATAGGTGGTATAACGGGAGCTTTACCCCCTGTAATAGGATACACAGCTGTATCTGGTAATATAAACCTTGAGGCACTCATCCTCTTTTTGATAATGTTTATATGGCAACCGCCCCACTTTTGGGTGCTTGCCCTTAAGTATAAGGAAGATTACAGAAGGGCGGGTGTTGCCACCCTTCCCGTATCAAGGGGAGTTAGGGAAACAAAGCTTAGAACTTTGTTTTATACACTGCTTCTGCTTCCCGTAACACTCCTTCCCTATTATATGAATATGGCTGGCACCATTTACTTATACGGTGCCATAGTTTTGAACATCATTTATATAGCTATGACAATAAAATTTGTCCTTTCAAGAAAAGAGGTAGATATGAAGCTATTCTTCTACTCCATCTTTTACCTTGCAAGCATATTTACCTTGATGGTCATTGATATGGTAAGGCTATGAACGGTATGGAAAGATACTGGTTTATCCTTTCCATAATTTCCATAGGGACAGGGGGATTTTTCGCCTTTCTTGTTGCTATGAGCAGAACCCCTTTCGGTCACAGTATATTCCCCAAGGATTATTTTTATCACGCCCTTGTGGGTCATGTAGATCTTGCCATAGTTATGTGGCTTATGTCTTTTACACTTTTGTTGTGGACAAAACTTTTCGGAGAAGTTATGTACGAAAAGGCGCTCCTTTTTATGGCATATATCGGGTATGTTTTAATAGCTCTGTCTTGCTTTTTTGCCTTGGGTGAACCCATTCCCAACAATTATGTTCCTGTCATAGTCCATCCTTTATTTTTCTTGGGTATAGGGTTATTTATTCTTTCCTTCTCATTTAAAACTTTTCTTTATTTATCTAAAGCTTTAAAGGGTGTATTTAGTTCTGACCCACTAATTAATTGCGCATCCGCTGGTATTTTTATATCCCTTTTCATGATAGTTTCCTATATATTTTCCTTCCTTAAAGCGGGTTCTCCTTCGGAACCCCTTCTTTATTTTGAAAGGTTTTTCTGGATCCCTGGGCATATCCAACAATTTTTGAACGGTTCGCTACTCCTTATGGCTTGGTATTATTTGATTTCATTGGAAGGTAAAAGGGTGGAGTTAAATGTTTTAAGATACATAAATACCGTATTTATCATTTTTTCATTAATAACTTTTTTACTACTTTTTGCTTTTGAAGATCCCATAAGTAAGGATGCAAAACTGTGGGCTGAGGTATCCTACGGAATAGGTTTAGGGATTCCCATATTTGTACATACTCTAAATTTGTTGAAAAACTTCAGACCGTCTCTGAGTATATTTTCCGTTTCCTTGATTTTTTCCTTTTCCCTTTATTACCTCGGCATTCTTATAGCATACTTGGGCCTTAGTAACGATCTTAGGGTGCCTGCCCATTATCACGGGGCGGTTACAAGTATAACCATAGCCCTCATGGCTATATCCTATAACCTTTTAAAGGAATACGGTTACAGAAGGGTTATAGGTAAAATTCCAAAGGTACAGCCTTACTTTTACGGAATAGGTATGATACTTTTTGTGCTGAGCCTTTACTGGGCAGGTAAGGGCGGTGCTCCGCGTAAAACTTACGGTGTTGATTTTACCGACAACCCGTCCGTTATAATATCATTGACCCTTATGGGGGTCGGTACTATCTTGGCTGTGTTGGGGGGTATAATGTTTGTTGTTTATATGCTAAGTTCACTTATATCGCGGGAGAGGGTAGGTATAAATGAGAAAGCGGGATGATGTGGCTATAGCTATAGCTGTAGCTATAGTATTGTTTGTCCTTATATCTTTTTTCGTTACTTTTCTTGTATCATTTGTTCTCAGAAATTACTCTGGTGAATAAGTTATAATTAAGCGGATGAAAGAAATACTTATATATCTAAGTCTGTTTACCATAGGGCTGAGCGGTTTATCAATAATTTCTGGCATCATATTTATTCTTCTCGGGAAAAAACAATGGCATCACAGGGCGATGATAAGCGCATGTATATTTGCAATAATATTTGTTGTGCTTTACCTTATAAGAACCATGATAATACCTACAAAGCCTTATGAGGGTCCCATGAAAGGGTTATTTTCCTTTATTTTATGGTCACACACTATTCTTGCTATAATTAATTTCCCCCTTGCTGTAATGACCGTCAGGTACGCTTTTAAAGAAAATTTTGAAAAACACAGAAAAATTGCACCCGTGACAGCTCTTGTATGGATATATGTTGCAGTTACTGGATGGCTCATTTATCTGTTCAATCTAATAACATAGGGAGCTTTATAGGATGGCTTTGAAGAATTTTATAAAGAAGAAGGAAACCGAGACCTTGGTTGAAAATAAAGGTATAAAGATAAGTGTCAGGAATCTGAATTTCTACTACGGCACCAATCATGTGTTGAAGGATATAAGTATGGATATTCATGAGAAGAAGATCACAGCAATTATAGGACCTTCTGGTTGCGGTAAAACCACATTACTCAGATGTTTTAACAGGATGCATGATCTTTATCCGGGCAACAGGTATGAGGGAGAGATCATTCTTTATCCCGACGGTGTAAACATTATAGGCAAAAATATAGATCCTATAAGGATAAGGATGAGGATAGGTATGGTTTTCCAAAAGCCCAATCCCTTTCCCAAAAGCATATTTGAAAATGTGGCTTATGGCCTTAGGCTTAAGGGTATAAAGGACAAGGATGTTATATATGAAAAGGTCAAGGATGCCTTGGAAGCTTCCGCCTTGTGGGATGAGGTAAAGGACAGGTTGAACGATAATGCCTATTCCCTATCAGGGGGACAACAACAGAGGCTGTGTATAGCAAGGGCAATTGCTCCAGAACCGGAAGTATTGCTTTTTGACGAGCCCACATCCGCCCTTGATCCCATATCTACCGCAAAGATAGAAGAACTTGTTGTAGAGTTAAAAAAGAGGGTTACCATCATTATAGTAACCCATAATATGCAACAGGCTGCAAGGGTTTCCGACTACACAAGTTTTATGTATATGGG
>JALWBR010000018.1:0-3795 GCA_027037055.1 Aquificales bacterium
GTAAGGTAAGGGGGGCGGGCATAGATGTTTACTCCCAGGAACCTCCCCCGAAGGAGTTGATAGATAAACTTTCAAGGTTTCCAAATGTATCCCTAAGTCCACACATAGGCGCAAACACTTATGAATCTCAGGAGAATGTTGCGGTAATAGTAGCCCAGCAAGTTATAAAGGCACTTAAAGGGCTTACTGTAGAATATGTTGTGAATGCTCCCTTTCCCGATCTTTCCGTCCTCACCCTCATTAAACCCCATCTTGATCTTGCGGAAAAGATGGGCAAGTTTTTGGTGCAATGGAGTGATGAAGGCATAAGGGAGATTCATATTGAAGTGAGGGGAGACATAGCAGAACACTTCCACCCCATCTCAGCTGCGGTACTTAAGGGCATACTTGAAGAAACTGTTGACTTTCCGGTAAATATAATAAATTCCGTATATGTTGCACGGGACAGAGGTATAAAGGTTGAAGAGCTATCATCGGAAGAGACACCTGATTTTAAACATTACATCAAGGTCATTGCAAGGGGAGATAATTCAAGAAGGATAATAGCGGGAACAGTACTTGAAGACCAACTTCTGAGACTTGTTCAGATAGACCATTACAGGGTTGATGTTGAACCAGAAGGAATAATGCTCGTATTTGAAAACAAAGATGTACCGGGTGTAATAGGTAAAATAGGTTCAATACTCGGATCAGCAAATGTAAACATTGCGGGCTTCAGATTGGGAAGGGAAAAGAAAGGCGGTATAGCCCTCGGTATATTGAACCTTGATGACCTTGTAGCGGATGAGGTTATAAAGAAGCTTTCCGATATACCGGAGATAATCTTTGTTAAACAGATAGTACTTTGAATCGTCGGTTATAAAATTTGTAAACTCCCTCCCCCTGATCCGTATTTTTTATCTATTCCTCATTCTTCTTAACAACGGCACCAGAATAATAAACATCCAAATCAGGGCAGTATGAGGTGTTACAGTACTACAATTACCCTTTTTACCCCCACCTTGACCACCAGAAGACACAGACTTGACAATAACCTGAAGCGTCTTCTCCACCTTACCACCCTTACCATCCTCAACTATAAGCTTTACCGTATATGTATTCGCATCCTTGTAAGTATGATCCTGTGTTGAATTATTTGTACACGCCTGTATCGTATAATCCACCTTACCATCATTATCCACATCAATCTTACATGTCAATGTATCACCGTCCCCATCACTGATGTCCCAGCTGAAGGTAACCTGGAGCGGTGCATTGCCCGAGGTCGGATTGGCTGAGAAGGAGTTTATTATTGGAACAGAATTGACGGAAATATTTACGGTCTGACTAACTGATGCCCCGTTTGTGTCCGTAACAGTTAGTCTTGCCGTATAGTTTCCACCCTGATTGTAGGTGTGCTGATAGTTTGAATTGTTTGTGCAGTTGTTTATGGTTGTCTCGGGTGTTCCGTCGTCGTTTACATCTATCTGACAGGTGAGGGTATCACCGTCTGCGTCGTTTATTTGCCAGCTGAAGGTAACCTGAAGTGGAGCGTTTCCGGAGCTGGGGTTTGCTGAGAAGCTGTTTATTGCGGGGGGTGTGTTGACTATTACATTGACTGTTGTATTGGTGGTTCCGCCGTTTATATCTGTAACAATGAGTTTTGCTGTGTAGTTGCCTGCCTGGTTGTAGGTGTGCTGGTATGTATCGTTGCTTGTACAGGGGTTTATGGTTTGTTCAATGTTGCCGTCGTTGTCCACATCAATGTCACACTTCATCTGCTGACCTTCAGGTTCGTTGATGTCCCAGGTAAAGGTTACTTGAGTACCAGGAAGGACAGGGCTCTGGCTGACTGAGAAGGAGTTTATAACGGGTGGTGCTGTTGAAAGGTCGGGGGTGAGGATTGAAACAAAGATGTCATTGTTGCCATTTTGGGAATTGTCATAAGTATTTGCTGTAACAGGAAAATTTTGTGATCCTGTATAACCTGTCACTACGATACTTCCGGTAGTATCCATTACCATACCATAACCATACTCATTTCCACTTCCTCCAAGATAAGTTGATGCGAGAAGCTGAGTAAGGTCACTGCTAAGAAGGCTTATAATCGCATCCCATGAACCTCTATTAACTCTTTGATAAGCTCCTGTTGTAGTGGGGTAGTTGCCTGAGTTTGTTCTCCCAAAAATATAAACATTATCATTGCTGTCCAAGGATATACCCGTATCCGCACCCCAGACAGATTCATCTGGATATCCCGATATATCGTCTCCCGATCCTCCTATATATGTGAGTGCTTTAAGGGTTTGGAGATCGTTGGAACATATTGCAACAAATATATCCCATGTACCTCCTGAATGGGTATCATTATATCTGTTAGGATTTTGAGGGGCGGGAAGATCAGTTGATGATGTTGTTCCTACCACTACAATATCACCTTGGGAGTTTATAGCTACACTCGCTACAGAATCACTACCTGATCCCCCTAAATAGGTCACATTCTGCTTAACAGGAACACCATTATTATCGTATGTATATATAGCAATTATGCCTTCTCGCCCTACTCTAGTTTTATCAAAAGCTGTAGCGTCAGCAAGATTGTCAGTGCTGGTAGCTCCTACAAGGATTATCCTGCCAGTTGGATCAATAACCATGTCAAGCACATATATTGGGAGTTGATCAGGCGTTTTAGTAACAGATTGTAAGTCCGGACTCACTTTGGTAAGTTCAAGCCGTAGTCCTGCGACAAGGATATTGTCATTGGAATCAATAGCAATAGCGAGGATCTCTTCCCAGGAAGTTGAAGCAGAAAGTGGGGAGTCAAAATACCTTGATCCTATAATCTGAGAAAGATCCTGAGATAGAATAGCCAGTACACCGTCAGCATTATCTACAAAGTTATTCAAAGCACCAGGAAAATCATTATCCCTTGTCATTCCGCCTACAATTACCCTATTTTGGGAGTCTATGGCGATATCGTAGGCTGTTTCAGAAGAACCACTACCACCGAGGAATGTCGCAGAAAGAAGCTGTGACATATCAGCGCTGAGTCTTGCAACATACCAATCAACTGCTCCATTTGAGGATGTATAAGCACCACCAGGAGCAGGTGCACCAGGCCCGCTAGATCCAGCTACGTATATTTCATCTGTGTTCTTGTTAACTGTCACTGCATAGCCTATATCGCTACTAGCTCCTCCCACAAAAGTAGAAGCCAGCAGAGGATCTATAACAAGCTCCCTGCTTCTGTCATACTCACCAACCACAAAAGCATAAGTATCCTTCCCAATCAGTCTATAGCCAGCCTCAACCTCTTTCTTCTTCCCATCAACAACCTGATAGGCAACGGGCTTAGTAAACCTCACCTCCCCAAGCTCTGTTATGGCAACAAGCTCACCGGTATTTTTATCAATCTGTAATTCCTTGGCACCCTTAATAGATAGCCTTATCTTCCCAGGATCAGCACCAGGCTTTACCTTGAATATCTTCTCCACATTGTTGCCATAGGCTTTGAGAGTTAAGGTAATACCTTTGTAAACCTCTCCGAGGGTTACTCCCTCATAGGTAGATATGTTCCTTTTCCACTTTTTGGGATCATTGCCTATGAAGTAGTTTACCTTTGTGATGCTCTTTTTTGTTCCTTTTACCTCTTTGACTTTCGCACCTAAGAGTACTTCTTCAAGTGCCAGAATCTTTACCTTGTTGTTGTCTTCATGTTTTGGGAGTGAATACACGAGTTTGCCTTCTTTTGTTACAAACAGTGTCCCGCCGAAGGTTTTGGCGTAGAAGGATACTTTTTTGTCTGTTTGTCCTTCG
>JALWBR010000018.1:3805-96413 GCA_027037055.1 Aquificales bacterium
CCTTCGGTTTTTAGACCTTCTTCCTTTTTGAGGAAGTTCCCCCTCTGAGGAGGCTTAAGCTCGGACCGGTCTAACTTAGCCCTACCACCCTTAAGGCGGGTGAGTCCTTACGGATATTATAATTTATTTTGTGTTAAAGTCCATATTACATAACCTTAATATTTTCTGAAATAATAATTATCCTGTTAAATTGACTAATAAAAGATATACACATATATTGAAAATGCAATGAATTTGGTAGTATTGCTATCAGATTTCGGAACAAGGGACGGCTTTGTAGGTGTTGTAAAGGGTGTAATGCTTTCAATAAACCCCTCCCTCTCTTTTATTGACCTCACCCATGAAATAGAACCCTTTAATATATTTGAAGGTGCGCTTGTACTGAAAGCCCATTACAGATACTTCCCCAAAAATACTATATTCTGGTGTGTAGTTGATCCTGGGGTGGGTTCGGAAAGGAGACCCGTTATAGTAAAAGGGGAAACTTATCTTTTTGTTGGTCCGGAAAACGGAATATTTGATTTTGTAATAAGGGACCTCAAAGAAGCTTTTACCGTATATAAGATTGAAAATGAAAAATATATGCTTGAGAGAATAAATAACACCTTTCACGGAAGAGACATATTTGCACCCGCATGTGCCTATTTGTCCTTGGGAGCACCTCCAGAGGAATTCGGTCCCGAGATTGAATACAAGTTTTCACTTCCTTTAAAAAGGGCGGTAAAAGAGGCGGATCATATAGTGGGTGAGATAATATACTTTGACAGATACGGTAACGGCATTACAAACATACCATGCGGAAGTTACTCCTTTGCGGAGCTTAAAGGTAAAAAGCTGAGTGTTGTTCCATACTTTTCAGCAGGTATAAACGGAATGCTTAATGTTACATGCGGTAGTTTCGGATTCATGGAGGTTTTCACCCCGAAAGACAATGCAAGGGAAAAATTCAATTTGGAAATAGGAGACAAGATAAAAATTTATTTCTAAGAAAATTATTTACTCCTTAAACACCCTGTAAATAGCAGAAAAATCAAATGATCCCAAACCCTTATTTCTTGCTAATCCGTAAGACTCTTTAATCGCGGAAAGTGTAAAAGAGAAAAGATTTTTTTCTTTTAACATATCTTGGGCATAATGTAAGTCCTTGTATATTAAATCAACAGAGAAATGGGTTGAGAAATCTTCATTTAAAAGTTTATCCTTTTTAACATCAAGTATGGCTGATTTACCCGCCCCTTTTGAAAGTATATCAACAATTAAATCCTTTGAGAAACCGAAATGCTCACCTATAGCAACAGCCTCCGCCAGTAGATCCATAAAACCTCCGAGCACTATATTGTTGATAAGCTTTATCCTTGAAGCATCTCCCGCCTTACCGACATAAAATATATTTGAACAAAACTTTCCAATTATTGATTTTACTTTTGAAAAAGCTTCCTCATCTCCTCCAACAACTATGGTAAGCTGTCCCTTTTGGGCTGGTATAACACTGCCGAGGACTGGTGCATCAAGATAGTAAGCGCCTCTCTTTTTTAACTCCTCATAAGCAAGGGTGGAATAGGAAGGGTGGTTTGTGGTCATATCAACTATTATCTTTCCCCTTATGTCTGTTTCTACTATACCGCCTTCGCCGAATATTACAGACTCCGAAGCAAAACTGTCAAAAACTATTAAAAATATGATATCCACTTTATTTGCAAGATCTTTGGGGCTATCAGCGATATCCATACCAAGATCCTCAGCCTTTCTTTTTGTTCTGTTCCATACGGTTAGTTTTTCACCTTGATCTATTAACCGCTTGGCTATTGTCTTTCCGAGAGTGCCAAGACCTATAAACCCTATCATTTCAAAACAGGTTTATAAAATTTGTATATATCTTTTCCCACTCTTCCTCACTCAGTGTAACATATATCCTTTCCGTATCGGAGATCATTTCTGGCGATATACTATCTGAATTTACAAGCACATCCATAAGCTTATCCTTTTTGTGAATAGGAATGCTTAAAGTATACGTTTTATGAATCCATTCGCTGTTAGATTTTTCAAGATACACATCTATCCACATATCACCCATTTCATAGGAGAGCATAAATCCGTAAGGCTCCGCAAGTCCGAGTATTTTTGCTACTTCATTTATGTGGTGATTCAGCCTTTCCATATCCTTCTTTGGTATATCCATTATTATATATTATCGTAACCTTTCTGCCTTGTGATATATATTCAATGCTGATGATTATATCACAACAATCTAAGGAATCCGCCCATTCTACCGCAACTATACCTTGACCGATAAATTCATTTATATCAAAACCCCTATCCCTGTAAAGGTCTATATGAATAAGCTTACCCTTTGAGGTGGGATATTCATGTACAAGGGTGAAGGTAGGACTTTTTACCGTATAACCTTCTTTTATTTCGAGCCCATCAGCCAAACCCTTAACAAAGGTGGTCTTACCGCTACCCAACTCTCCTTTTAAACATATAACCTCATTACCTTTTAATCTTTTTGCAACATCCTTTGCTATTTCTATAAGTTCCTCCTCGGTATTTGCGGTGAAGACTTCCTTCATTTTATTTTTTTCTTTAATCTTTCCTCCTGATTTGGTTCTCCCCTTTTACCCTCCTTCAGTAGCTCCATAGCCCTTCTGTAAAATCTTTGAGCTTCTTCTTCCTGACCGAGCTTTAATAGTGCATCCCCTACATGTTCATTTATTACCGGATCATCCTTTGCTTTTTCATAGGCTCTCAACAGCCACTCAAGGGCTTTAGCATAATCACCTTTGTGATACAAAACCCAACCGTAACTGTCTATATAAGCTGGATTATCCGGGTCCTTTTCAAGAGCCTTCTTTATAAGCTTTTCAGCCTGTTCAACCCTGCTACTACCGTACCATAAAAGAAGGGAGTATCCTAAGTGATTATAAAGATCGGGATCGTCAGGGTTAAGGTTTATAGCCCTTTTAAGGTCCTCCTCCGAATCCACAATTTTTCCCATCTTATCGTAAATAACAGCCCTTAAAAAATACGCTCTGTAATTTTCATCGTCTATTTCAATCGCCTTATTAACATGCTCTAAAGCCTCCTCAAGCCTGTCCGTCCTGTAGTAAAGATTAGCAAGAGTAAGATGAAGATTGAAGCCGTCCTCACCTATTGACAAGCCATCTTTAAGCATCTTCTCCGCTCTGTCATACTCCCCCAGCTCTATAAGAACACCAGCAAGCCTTTCAATAACCTTTACTGATAAAGGATTTGCTGAATAAATCTTCTCGTATATCTCTTTTGCCTTCTCATATTCCCCCGATGCCTCAAGGGTGAGTGCATAAGAATAAGCTATGTTAAGGTCATCTGGATGCTTTTCATAAAGCTCCTTTAGTATTTTTGAGCTTTCCTCAAGCTTTCCACTGCGCAAGAGAAGAATTGCATACTTATACCTGTAGTTATACTGGGTAGGATAAAGTTTTATCAATTTTTCATAAAGCTCCCTTGACTCCTCCAACCTTCCAGTTACCATGTAAAGATCCGCAAGCTTTTCAAGGGCAAACCTGTTTGACGGATCTTCCCCAAGAATACTTTTGTACAATTCTTCAGCCTTTGAAAATTCCCTTCTTTGCTCGTATATTTTTCCGAGGGTTAGAAATATTATCTCGGAGTGCTTTCTTATTTTCAAAGCCTCTTCAAGATATTCAACCGCCTTGTCCGGATTACCCTTGGCGAGGTTTATATTGGCAAGCATCAGATAAGTCATAGGATTATTGGGCATGAGCTTGGTAAGTTTTACCAAAAGCTCCTCCGCCATACTAAACATTCCCCTTTTAAGGTATTCATCCGAAAGGAGTACTATCAACTCCTTATTCTCCGGGAATTTTTCATAGCCCGCTTCAAGTATCTCCAAAGCCTTTTCCTTATCCCCGAGTAGATAATAAACACTGTAAAGGGAAATGTAAGGTTCCGGTCTATCGGGAAACCTTAATTTAAACTCCTCACCGAGATCAAGGGCGACAGAATACTTTTTTAATTTTAATTCAAGCCTTATGGTATCAATGTACAGATTGGGGGTTGGTCTAACTTCCAGTGCCCTTAAACAGTATATCTCTGCTCTTAAGGGATTAGTAAAGGTGAAATATCTACACATCAGATATTCGTTGTATATATTCAAGGAAAAAGCGACGGTACAAAATACCGTCATAAGTAAGACTGATAGATATCCTATCATTTCCTTTTGCCTTCTTTGTATATAAGAACTGGTTTTTCAACCTTCCTGAAGACATCCGAAGATGTACTTCCTAAAATTATACGTTTGAGACCCGAAAGACCCTTGGAGCCTATGACCAAAAGATCCATCCGTTCATTTTCTTTAACATACCTGACAATACTTTCCGCAGGATCCTTATCCTTCCTTATAACAAGGCTCACCTCAATACCTTCAGAAGCTATCTTTTGAGCCAAGTCTCCGAGATACTTCTTTTTTTCCTCGCTGTATTTCTTCAAAACACTTTCCTTTACCTCTTCCACTATAGGTAAATCTATATCTTCTTCTATATGCAGTAAAGTTATATGGGGCTTAAAAGCCCCGAATATATCAATGGTAAAATAAAGAGCCTTCTCGGAAGTTTCAGAAAAATCGTAGGCAACAACTATATTTTCTGGCGTTTCAATCTCTTTACCCTTCAGGATAAGAATGGGTTTTATACTATGTCTTGCGACCTTTTCTGCTGTAGAACCTATAAGCACCTTCTCCACCAAACCTTTACTGTGGCTTGCCATTATAACAAGATCCACATCTTCTCTTTCTTCAGCCTCAAGTATTGCTTCCCTTGCATCACCCACCTCTACTATATACCTGCTTTTTACAGGTTTCAGCGCTTCAATCAGACCCTTCATCTTTTCTTCCGCTTCTCTCTTTGTTTTCCTTTCAATATCCTCAAGCAGTTTGAGATCAACTATCTCCACGGATATGCTTTCTGGATAAGGGATATAGAAGGCGGGGGAAACCGTATGGAACAGCAGAATTTCCGCATCATTAACTTCCGCTATTCTCTTTGCAAGCCTTATAACGGAGTTGGTTATTTCCGAAAAGTCAACAGGCACCAAAATCTTCATTTACTTCCTCCGCTTACGCAGTAACTTTTATTATAAGTTGAAAAGTGTTTATTTTTATAAGATAATGTCAAGCGGAGGTTACCATGGAAAAGGTAAAGATAAAGATAGATGGAAAGGAATTTGAGGTTGAAAAAGGCAAGACAATACTTCAGGTAGCCCTTGAGAATGGCATAAAGATTCCCTACTTCTGTTATCATCCCCGCCTGAGTATAGCAGGCGCCTGTAGAATGTGTATTGTTTATGTTGAAAACTATAAAAGATTGCTTATAGCATGTAATACAAGGGTTGAGGATGGCCTTGAGATATATACGGATCATCCCTTGGTAAAGGAAAACCAAGCATATATACTTCAGGCACTTATGACAAGACATCCCCTTGACTGTCCTATATGCGACAAGGCGGGAGAATGCGATTTACAGAATCACGGAGCCATATACGGACCCCAAGAACAGATTGTTCCCATATCCGCCCTGGATAAATACAGGGATTACACAGATTGGGAAAGCGACTTTCTGGAATATTATTCAAACAGGTGTATAGTATGTTACAGATGCACGAGGGTGTGTGATGAAGTTATAGGAGCTAAAGCCCTCTTTGTGGATGAGAGGGGTTTTCATTCAAACATAGTCCCCGCAGTGAGACCCATTGACACCTCATCATGTGAAATGTGCGGTGCATGTGTTTATGTGTGTCCCGTTGGAGCTATTATTTCAAAACCTTTCAAATTCTGGACAAGAAGCTGGCTTCTAAAAAGTGTAACAACAAACTGCAGTTTCTGTCCGGGAGGTTGTGATATAAGACTTGAATACGGTGTAGGGGACTGGAGATCAAAGGAAAAGGTTTACAGGATAAAACCCACAGATAACATAAATGTATGCGCAAGAGCATTCTTCGGTTACGATGTGTTCAATGAAAACAGACTTCTGCAACCCGAAATAAACGGGAAAAAGTGTGGAAAGGAAGAAGTGATTAACGAGATAGTTAAGATATTAGAAGGAAGCAAAAAGGCGGGTATAGTATTGTCTCCTTACTTACCCAACGAGGTTATAGAAACGGTAGCAGAAATAGGGGAAAAGGTGGGTGCGAGTGTAACATCACCCGTAGCGGATCACTTCTTTAACATATTGGATGAGGTAGGAGATAGTAATATAACCATAGACGATTTTAAAAATTATGAGAATTTCGTTATAGTAAGTGAAGACATTACATCCCTTGTACCGGTCATCTCTTACTATCTTAAGGGTAACATATACAGAATATTTGGTGAAGAAGGTGCAAGGGATGAAAAACTTAACCCTACAAACATAGAAGAGGGAGAATTAAAGAATATAAAAGGAAAGACACTTCTCATAGTAGATCCTCTTTTGGGTTACAAGCGGATTTCAAAAATAATAAAGGGTGTAAAAAGAAAAAAGGACTTTGATATATTTGTTGTTCCGAAAGATTTTAACGCCCTGGGACTCTACAGGATACTTAAAGGTAGAAACATTACACCTTTCGGTACCTTTATCAAAGCCCTTAAGGAAGGATATTTTGAAACACTTATCATATTCGGTGAGGATATTTACGATTATCTCGGCGAGGAGGAGGCTAACGTACTTATCTCTGAAGTAAATAATCTTATAGTCTCCTTACCCTTCTCTGACGGCATATCAGAAAGGGCGCATGTGAAGATACCCATGGCACTTTTTGGTGAATTTGAAGGCAGTGCATATACGCTGATGGGATATATAAACTTTGAAAGGTTCCTGCCCTGGTCCTTTGATCAAAAAACCTTGTGGGAAGAGGTAGCTAAGAATATAACGGGCGAAAAGGGAATGACTTTACCAGAAGGAAAAGGGGATACGGAAAAGTTACCGAGTGTGCATCTTTACAGAAACAATTGGATAACTAAAAGGAGTATGCTACTTGGAAGGCTTTATGAAAAGGTGTGTTCCGTTAATGCTTAGCGTGTTCCTTTTTTCTGAAACGGGACACACCTCGGTTCTCTATTATTTGTCACCCTTTTTTAAAGAAACCACGGATTATGTTACCTCACCTTTAAGGTGGGATAAAAGGGACTGGTTGCTCTTCTCCGCGGTTATGACCACAACAGCCTTTTTAATATACCAAGACAAAAATATACAGAAATTGGTCCAGCAAAAGAGAAGGGAAGAGATAGATCGTATTCTTTCCGCAGGCAACACCTTCGGAGACGGATACTTTGTTATACCTTTCTTGTCCCTTTCCTTGGCTTCCGCCTATCTTTTCAAGGATAACAAACTCAAATCCTTTTCCATAAAAGCAACCAAGTCCTTCATACTTACGGGTGCAACTGTAACAATTATGAAGGTAATAACCTCAAGGGAAAGACCTAACGGTGCTGATTTCAGATCATTCCCTTCAGGACATACCGCTGTTGCCTTCGCCCTTGCAACATCCATAAGCAAGGAGTTCGGTGATAACCCCGCCCTACCCATATTCTCTTACTCCTTAGCCCTTATGTCTGGTCTTGCCCGTATTGAATATAATGTACATTGGGCTTCCGATGTATTATTCGGGGCTGTTCTCGGCATATACACCGCCAAGTTCGTCCATGAATGGAGGGATAACAATATAAGCGTGCTTCCTTATAAAGACGGAATTATGATTACATGGAGGTTTTGATGGATATTGAAAGACTGAAGACACTTATAAAAGAGAGATCATTAAAGGTGGCTGAAAAACCTATCTTTAAACTATCTTCGGGTAAGCTGAGTCCTTATTACCTTGACTTGAAACAAATAACCTTTCTTCCGGAAGGTATGTATCTTGTAGGGAAACTGATGTACGAGATGATAAAGCCCTTCTCCCCTTCCGCTGTCGGAGGGCTCACCCTGGGTGCGGATCCCATCTCTTACAGCATAGCCTTCGTATCACTCCTTGACAACAATCCCTTAAAACCCTTTGTAGTGAGAAAAGAAAAGAAGAAACACGGAACTGGAAAAAGGATAGAAGGTGTGCTTGAAAAGGGAGAAAGGGTTGCGGTTGTTGAAGATGTTGTTACCACAGGATCATCTTCCCTTAAAGCGGTAAGAGCCTGCAGGGATGAGGGTCTTGAAGTAATAGGTGTATTTGCGGTGGTTGACAGGGAAGAGGGAGGAAAGGAAAATATTGAAAAGGAAGGTTTAAAGCTTTATTCCCTTTTAACACTCAAAGAGTTACTGTAAAATCAAATTATGGAAGAAAGGCTTTTCACACCGGGACCCGTTAAGTTACCCGAAAGGGTAAGGAATGTACTCTGCAGGCAGATAATACATCACAGAACACAGGAGTTTACAGAGGAGTTTCTTGAAGTAAGGAACTTATTTAAAAGGCTTGTCCATAACCCCTCAGAAAATTTTGTATTCTTTGCCTCCTCTGGAACGGGTGCAATGGAATCAGCGGTTCTGAATTTCTTTAAAGAGGGAGACAGGGTTGTCGTTATATCTGGGGGTAAATTCGGTGAGAGATGGGTACAGCTGGGAAGACATTGGAAGCTTGAAGTTATTGAATATAAAGTTGAGTGGGGCAAGAGTTTTGACCCCAACATGCTTGAAGACATAATTAAGAAGAATGATAAGGTAAAGGGTATCTTCTACCAAATATCCGAGTCTTCAACCGGTGCCTACAATGATCCTAAGCTTATCAAAGAAGTTGTTGGTGACAGGGAAATAATAACCGTTGCGGACGCAATAACCGCCCTCGGCGTTTACGATATTGATCCTGTTAAGGAAGGAATAGATGTTCTTGTGGGAGGATCCCAAAAGGCACTTATGCTTCCCCCTGGTTTATCCTTGGTATGGTTCTCCGATAAAGCGGAAAAAAATCTGACAGATAGGGCTTTCTATTTCAGTATAAAAAAGGAGTTAACCAAACAGAAGGAAGGGCAAACCGCTTTTACCCCCGCAATAATGCTGATATTGGCTTTAAGGGAATCCCTATCCATACTTCTTGAAAAGGGGATGGACAGGGTTGAATCGGAGTACAGAAAAATCTCCTATGCCCTCACGGAAGCCTTCAAATCCTGTAACCTTACAATCTTTCCGGAACACCCGGCGATCTCAATGACTGTAGTTTATCACGATAAGGCGGATATTATAAGGAAGAAGCTACTACAAAAGGGTATAAGGGTGGCTGGGGGTCAAGATAAACTGAAAGGAAAAATCTTCAGAATATCCCACATGGGTGTTGACCTGTTTGATATAGGCGGTCTTATCTCCGTCCTGGACTCCATTCTTGCAGAGGAGGGTATAATAAAAGAAAGGGGTAAACTTATAAAAGCATTTTCGGAAAGGATATAAAAATGAGAAGATTATGGGGGGTTTTGTTCTTTGTTATATGTTCCTGCGGGGCTTACAAAGGAAAGGGTAACGCCTATCCTGAGGTTATAAGCTACTCACCCACGGATAAAGATATAGTTTGCCAGTACATGTGCTATCTCACCTTCTCCCTTGAATGTAAAGATCAGGAAACCCCTCAGGAAAAGCTAACCTACAGGGCTTACATTGATGGGGTACTTCAAAAGGAAGAAACTGATGTAAAAGGTGCATTTACCTTTGAAAAGTTATTTTCAAACACGGGATGGACATATAAGGTTAAATTGTCCTGTACGGACGAACCTGTCGGCGGGTACGGAGCCAAGACGGTGGAAAGGGTATGGAATGTAACACCCGAAGAAGTTGTAACACCGTGATATAATAAACCTTCGTTCTATGGTCAAGCTTATCATTGCACGACACGCAGAAAGTGAATGGAATACGGAAGGAAGGTATCAAGGTTTAAAAGATCCACCACTTACGGAAAGGGGGAAAAAGCAGGCTGAACTGCTCGCCCATGAACTTAAGAAGGAAGGTATAGATATAATATTCTCATCACCCCTTAAGAGAACCCTTGAAACCGCCAGGATAATAGGCAATCACATCGGAATAGAACCGGTGATAGATCATAGGATAATAGAGATAGATCACGGCGTATGGTCGGGTATGCTGGTAGATGAGGTAAAGGAGAAGTTTAGGGAAGACTTTGAAAGATGGATAAACGAACCTCATAAGGTTGTATTTCCGGAAGGGGAAAGTTTGAGAGATGTTTATAAAAGGGTGAGTGATTTTATTGAATATATT
This sequence comes from Aquificales bacterium, assembly GCA_027037055.1. Classification (GTDB taxonomy): domain Bacteria; phylum Aquificota; class Aquificia; order Aquificales; family Aquificaceae; genus WFWF01. The sequence continues at coordinate 14,026 of JALWBR010000018.1, forward strand.
AAAAAAAATTACAGGGGTAAAACCGTCTTGGCGGTATCCCATACCGTGCCTATAAGGTGTATGTACTGCGCGCTTCTCAATGTAGATCTGGCAAGATTTTGGGGATTCGGCTGTGACAATGCCTCTTACTCTACGGTGTTCATAGAAGATGACAGATCTGTAATAAACAGGTTAAATATTACATGTCATTTGGGGGAACTATATGTGGAAGCTCATCAGGCTCTTTAGCTTTCTTCTTTTGGTTTTATCCGTCCTTTCCTACAGTAAGGACGAGCTTAAAAGGGGATTCAATATAAAGGTAAAGGTTGTGGGTAGGATCTATGAGGAAAAGCCGAAGCTTGAGCCTCCCGCAAAATTAAAGGTTGAAGAGGAAGGAGTTTTAAACTTAAGTAACAAGCTCCTTGAACCTCCAAAATCCATGGAATTTGCCCATATTGAAGAGATTGAAGCAAAGGGATTTTTGGGATGCGGGGAACCGGAAGACAGGACGAACTATCGCTACGGTGTTATGGAATTCAAGGAAGGGAACTTTGAAGATGCAAAGTATTACTTGGAGAATGTTATTTCTGTAAATTCTCCCTTTTCCGGTATGGCTAAATATGTTCTCGGCATAATAGAGTATAAAAATAAAAAGGAAAGGAAAGCCTTAGACCTGTTTGCGGATGCCTGCGACACACCCCATATATACAGGGATGCATCCTGTGAAGCATATTATGCCCTGAAATTCAGGCTTGACGGTAGTCCCGTTGATACGGACCGTGAACTGTGGAAACAGGTTTATGAAATTTACACGGATGGAGAATCTGGTATTCCAGATTGTTCCGGTGTAACCTTTAAAAGATACTGCAGGTATATAAGGGATTTTGTTGAAGGCAGGGAAAATGTAGAATACAGGGACAGCACGAGGGTAAGGAGGGCTATTGTATTAATAAGGGAAGGCAATACTGAAAAGGCGATAAATATATTAAAGGAGGAGATAAAACCGTTAAAACCCTTCAGGGACATAGCCCTTTACTATATATCCCTTGCCTACATAAAAGAAGGCAATAGGGAAGAAGCAAAGAAATATATATCCCTACTTGAAACCTTTAATCCCGAATATGCTGCAAACTTATACTCCCTACTTTCAAAGGAGAATCTCATATACTCAAGGCTCGCCTACGCCATAACTGGCTCAAAGGAATTCCTTATAAGATCTGGAAAGATTGCTTACAACAGGGGAGATTACGAAGGAGCCTATTCAAACTTTATGCAGGCAGGAGACTATGAAAATGCCCTCTACGCGGCGGTAAAGATGGAAGACTATAACCTTGCACTGAAAACTTTAAAGAAGTGGAAAAGGAAAAATGCAACATATTACAGATGGCTCCTTGAAAGCCTCTATTGGCTTGAAAAGGACAAGGAATTAAAAAAGGTTCTTACAAAAATAAGAAAAGCCCATCCCGGTTTGTATAGGGAGTATATGGGATGGTATCACTTTAAGAAGGGGAACTGGGAAAAGGCATACAAGTATTTCAAAGATCCTTACTATAAAGCCATAGCCCTCTTTAATATGGGCGAATACATGAAGGTTATTGAAACATTGAAAGATAAAAATGACAAGAGATCAAGGATACTTAAGGCAAAATCCGCTATTTCTGTAGGTAACGGAAAGTTGGCAAGGGAGTTCCTGCTTAATGATACGGATGAGGAAATATATCTTAAAGGTCTAAGTTACTTCATAGAAAACCGTTATTCAAGGGCGGTAAGTTACTTTCAACGCATCTCTGAAAGGAGCAGATTAAAACCCAGAGCCTTATTGAAGGAAGCGGATGCTTACTACAATCTTGGGAATATATCAAAGGCTAAAAGTCTTTATACAAAGGTGATGAAGGAATATCCGGATTCTGAAGAGGCGATGAGTGCAACCCTTGCCTTAATACAGCTTGAACTTCAAAGGCCAGAAGGCAACCTCAAGGAGCTTATAACAACCTTTGTAAGCAAATATCCCGACTCACCCATAGTAAACGATCTCTACTATCAACTCGGGGAAATATACACAAAAGAGGGGAACAGGGAAAAGGCAAAGGAGGTTTACGAAAAGCTTATTGATACGGAGTATGGAGAAAAGGCAAAGCTGAGACTTGCCCAGCTTGAAGAGGATGAAGAAACAAAAATAGAAAAGCTCCAAAAGTTAATAAAGGAATCGGAAGATCCAGAGGTCAGAGAGGAGGCAAGAAAGTCCCTTATGGCAATATACAAGCAAAGGGGAGATATAACAAACTTTGCGGAGCTTCTTGCTCAGGGGAGTATAGAGGATAAAAAGGAAGCTATCAAGGCTTACATCTCCGTAGGAGAAGGGGAAAAGGCGGTTGACCTCTTTAACAGTATAGTTGAAAAGGGATATATGGATGAAGACCTAAGAAGGATAAGCATAGACATATATACGGTCACGAACGATCCCAAGTATCTCTCTTATGCAAAGGAAAGTGAAGAGGATGAAACCAAGGCTAAAGCTTACTATCTTGCGGGTATGCATTATAAGAATGAGGGTAACAAGAAGAAAGCCCTTGAAGAGTTTGTAACCGTTACCATTCTGACACCGGATATCCAACCCTATTACAACAGTAGCATTCTTGAAAGTGTTGATATACTAATAAGCATGAAAGCCAGAAAGGATGCTTCATGTCTATTGGAAAAGCTTGATCCGGAAACTTTATCCGAGGAAGAGAGGGGGAAGTACAGATACTACAAGGATAAACTACCACCTTGTGAGGTGAAATAAGATGGAACAGCTTCTTGATTTTTTAAGTAAGGCGGGTTATGTAATCTATCCCCTTATAATACTTTCCATCTTCTCATGGTTCATCATAATTGAAAGGGCTTTTAACTTAAGGGCATCAAAATTTATTCCTAAGAATATAAACGATATTAAAAATCTTATCCACAGGGGTGACATAGACGGAGCGATGAAGCTGGCATCTTTAAGTCACGATCCTTTCAGCAGGGCATTAAGTACGGTTCTTCAAGAGTATGAAAAGGGCAGGAGAAACAAGATACACCTAAGTCAGATTGCTGAAACAGAGCTTGTTTCCGTGGTCCCTCTTGTTGAAAAAAATCTTCTCCTGCTGTCAGCCATTGCATCAATAGCCCCACTGCTTGGCCTTTTTGGAACAATAACGGGGCTTATAAAAGTATTTTCAGCCTTTGCAATCTCCGAAGCGGAGGAAGGAGTAACCCTCCTTGCCTCTGGAATAAGCGAGGCTTTAACGGCAGCGGCAGCGGGATTGATAGTTGCCATACCCGCCCTGTTCGCCTATTGGATCTTCCGTGCTGTGGGCGATAAAATATTGGCGAAGATTGAGAATTCTTTTAAGGAAATACTGGAGATCTTAGAATGAATCTGCGGAAGGGAAGAAGACTATCAAGGGATGAGAGGGCTTACATAGATGTGGTACCCATAGTGGATATACTTCTCGCTGTTTTCCTTTTCTTGGCAATCCTTGCCTTCCAATCTCCCATGACCTTCATAGCGGTAAAGCTACCCTTTGCAGAACACGGCGAAAAGGGAGCCATAAGTATAATGAAGATACAAGTTACCGCTGACGGATCTTACAGAATGGGAGGAAAAAGGCTAAGCATATCAGAAATAGATAAAAGGATTAAAAAGGTAAAACCCACATCCATAATAATAGAGGCGGATGAAAGGGCTCAGCACAAGTTTGTTGTTCAACTTATGGATATAGCGAAGAAAAATAAGGTGGAAGATCTCGTAATTGCAACAAGAACGAGAAGGTAATGTTTTTCGCGAAAAAAATAATCTCCTACTTTATCTTACCCCCGGGGATTTACATAATCCTGTTCCTTCTTATATACCTTCTTTCAAAAAGGAAAACGGTAAAATACATATCTCTTTTATCAGCTGTAAGCTTATATCTTATTTCCATTGAACCCGTTAAAGATCTACTTCTCCTTCCTCTGGAAAATATGTATAAAAGACCGAAGGAATTAAGGGGTGATATCATCGTAGTTCTGGGAGGAGGAGCCTATAACACGGGATATCTTAAAGAGGATTCAACAAAAAGACTTATAACGGGATTCCTTCTCCATAAAAAGACGGGACTTCCTCTCCTCCTGTCAGGAGGTTCCGCCCTGAACAATCTGCCAGAATCAAGTATTATGAAGCAGTTTCTTATAGAGCTGGGCGTTGACAGGAGGCTTATTTTTACGGATCAGAAGAGCAGGGACACGAGGGAAAATGCTAAATATGTTAAAGAACTGTGTAAAAGAATAAACTGTAAAAGGATAATCCTTGTAACCTCCGCCTATCACATGTACAGATCGGTTTATACCTTTGAAAGGGAAGGACTTGATGTCATACCTTATCCTACGGATTATAAAACGGACAGAAAATATAACCTTTTCAGCTTCTTTCCTAAGATGAGCGCCTTAAAGGACTCTTACAGGGCAATAAGGGAATATATAGGTATTATTTTTTACAGGTTAAGAGTAGAGTCTGTCTCCCATATCACCGAGTCCTGGTATTATAAACCCCCTGCTGTTTAATCCCTCATCAACCGAAAGGGTATAAAGTGTTAAACCATTACAGATCCTCTCCACCCTTTCCAAACCTTCCGGAGATGCAACGAGATGGACGCTTATTATATCAGCGGGATTGCCTTCCTTTATAACTTCCCATACCTTAATAAGGGTTCCTCCCGTTGCAAGCATAGGATCAAGGATAATCACCCTTTTACCTTCAACCTCTGGTAATCTAACATACTGTATATGCGTTTCAAGGGTTTCCTCATCCCTCTTGGCACCGATAAATCCCCCCTCAGCTTGTAAAAACATCTCAAGGGCGGACTCAAGCATGGGCAAACCCGCCCTTAACACACCGACAAAGGTTATCCTACCAGTATCTATGAATTCAAATTTTCTTTTCCCCACCCAAGTCTCAATCTCCCTTTCCTTTATCTCAGCCTTTCTGAACACTTCCCCGAGCAGGATCTTTGTTATCTCCCTTAAAAGATGTCTCATAAGAGGGGGTTCAGTACCTTTATCCCTCATAAGATTGAGCATGTGAGTTGCAAGATCGTTCTCTATAAGCTTTACCATGGTGTTATATTGTAGAATATGCAAGCCCGTGAAGGCTATATGAAGCTCGCCCTTGATCTTGCAAAAAAGGCACAAGGTGCAACCCATCCCAACCCTGCGGTAGGGTGTGTTATTGTAAACAGGGGGAGGATAGTTGGGCTCGGTTATCACAAAAGGGCGGGAGAACCCCACGCGGAGATAATCGCTTTAAGGATGGCGGGAGAAAAGGCAAAAGGGGGAGAAATGTATGTGACGCTGGAACCTTGTTCCCATCATGGGAAGACGCCTCCGTGTACAGAGGCAATTATAAAATACGAAATAAAAAGTGTTTACATAGGTATAGAGGATCCAAATCCCCTTGTCCACGGATCTGAATACTTAAAATCTAAGGGTGTTAGGGTTGCAAAGGATATATTAAAGGAAGAGTGCTTTGAGATAAACAAGGATTTTTTCACATATATACTGAAAGACAGACCGTACATAACACTCAAGGTAGCCCAGAGTATTGACGGCAGCGTTGCAACGGAGGAAGGGGACAGTAAATGGATATCCTCCTTTGAAAGCAGAAGGTATGTACACAGGCTGAGGGTTACATCAACCGCCATAATGGTGGGGGCAAATACTGTAATAAAGGATAATCCAGAACTTACCGTAAGATACATAAAATCCGCAAGACAACCAATAAGGATTGTTATTGACCCCTCCCTTAAAACAGATCCTTCCTCAAAGATATATGACACCGCTACAGCTCCCACAATAATAGTTGCTTCTTCCTCCAATCCAGAGAAGGAAAGGATATTTGAATCAAAAGGTGTGGAGGTTGTACATATAAAGAGAAAAGGCGAATTTGTTGATGTTAAAGAGCTTATGAGATTTCTGGTAAACAGGGGTATAGTTCATTTGCTCGTAGAGGGAGGTCCTTACCTTCACCGCTTTTTCATTGAAGAGGGTATATATGACAGAATCATAGTCTTTACTTCCCCCCTTCTCATAGGAGGTATGCATCTTGTCCTTAAGGGAATAAAAGGCATAAAGGAAGCCCCTTCCCTCGATCTCCGATCCGTAAAGAGGATAGGAAGTAATGCAGTTATTGAACTAAGAAACAAGGATCACCTAAAACCTTATCAACTTTAACTACACGCCTCCATAATTTCCTTTATAAGGTTTTCAACCTCTTCCGCAACTCCCTTAAGCTCGGGTTCCTTATACAGATCTATCATGTAGGTGGGCTTTATGGTGCTGAGTATATATCTGTTACCGTCCTGTATTATGGATATCCTGCAGGGTAAAGCGGTTGATATATAAGGGTTCTTCTTCAAAACTTCGCTCGCAGCCCTCGGCATGCAAACCTCATAAATTACAAGGGTATAGTCAATAGGAAATCCCTTATTTTCAAGAATGTTGTTAACCTCATGAACAGCCATAACACCGAATCCTTTTTCCTTCGCTTTTTCTTCAAGGGTTTTCCTTATATCCTCAAGGCTTTTGGAAGATTCAACATTTATAAGCATCGCCTTTACCTCCTTGAGATAAATTTTAGAATATTAAGATATATTTTATCAATTATTTCATTAACCGCCTTCTTCCTGTAAAGATCACCCACCGCACCCGTAGGTTGCCTGTAAGGGGCAAAGCCCGTAAAGGTTTCCCTTTTATCTCCTAAAACCATTTCAAGCTCTATACTGAGATTATAAGAACTTATCCTTCCCTTTGATGTGTATGCTATGGGTCTTTCCTCCACCCTTTTTATTATGACATCTAAGGGTACAGAAGGTTTTTTGCAGGACGGCTTATAACCGCTTTCCAAGAGTGCCCTCTCCACCCTTTTTCTTACTATTATCTTTATATATTTCTCCCTCGGGAAATCTCCTTTAACACTTATACATACTCTCTTCTCCGTAGGAAAGGAAAAACCTATCATGAAGAAAAGGACAATCAAGAACTGCATCCGAACTTTTCCCTTAACTTAGTCTCAACATAAGGATGTACCATACCTTTCAAGTTTCCGCAGTAAGAGGCTATATCCCTTACTATCGTTGAGCTTATATGGATATACTCCTGGGAGGGCATCATAAAAATTGTTTCAACACCAGCAAGCTTGTAGTTTGTCATGGCTATCTGAAGCTCATATTCAAAATCTGTAAAAAGCCTTACACCCCTTACTATAATTTTTATACCTTCCCCTCTCATAAAATCAACAAGAAGAGAATCAAAACCCTTTACCTTAACCCTTTCACCGAAGGGTTCCACCATCCTTTTAAACATATCAAGTCTTTCCTCCTGTGTAAACAGAAGGTGTTTTCTCGGATTCTTAGCAACAGCCACAACCACTTCACTAAATATATCAAGGGCCCTTTTAACTATATCAAGATGCCCCAGATGAGGGGGATCAAAGGTTCCCGGATAAACAACCTTACTCATCCTTTATCCACACAGATAAAGCGGTATCCCCGTAAACCTTTCTCTTATCCGCATCAAAATACTTCCTCTTATCATGCTCAAGTATAAACAAACCTCCCTTTTCCAACCTTGAAAGGGCAAGATCTATAAGCTCCGCATATCCGCTGTAATCGTAGGGAGGATCCGCAAATATAATATGATAGGTTGATTTATCCCTCTTCAGGAAGGAAAGAGCATCTCCTTTTACGAGCTTACCTTTAACCTTCCCCTTCAAATTTTTAATATTCCCCCAGCTTATATCAACGAAGGTTACATCCGCTCCCAACTCTTCCGCCTTCTTACCTATCTGTCCAGTACCACAAAACAGATCAAGAAATTTTTTACCTCTTATATCACCGACTATGTTAAACAAGGCATTCTTCACTATAGAAGAGGTAGGTCTTAATTTGTATTTAGATCTTGTATTTTTCACAATTTAGTATTATACTTTTTTATCCTTCCAAAAGGAGGTGACTTTGTTATGGGTACTTTTGTGTTTAATGTCTTCAAAAATCTTTCCAGGGAGGACAGAAAATGGCAAAGACCCTCGGACTGCATATCTTAGCGGACATTTACGGTGTTGACCCCGCCCGCATTGATAGGGTGGAGGATATAAAAGATCTATTGGAGACAGCGGTCAAAGTTGCGGATCTTACAAAAATTTCCTCCCATTATTATCAATTCCAACCTCACGGGGCAACGGGAGTTGTCCTCTTGGCGGAATCCCACATATCTATTCACACATGGCCAGAACACGGCATAGCAACAGTTGATGTTTACACATGCGGTGATCCCTCAAAGGCTTACAGAGCAATGGATTACATAATAAGCACCCTTGAACCTACAAGGGTTGATAAACAGATACATGAAAGGGGGCTTATGTTTAAAGACATGAATACCCCAGTAAATGTTTTAATGGAATCAAAATGAAGGTACGAATACTTATAATGCCCAAAGAGGGTCTTCTTGATCCTCAAGGCAGGGCGGTGATGGAATTACTGACATCAAAAGGTTACAACATAGAAAGTGCAAAAGTAGGAAAGGTCATAGAGATGGAAGTTGATGATTCCGTTGATATAGAAGAGATAGCAAAAAAATATCTGGTCAATCCCCTCATAGAAAGCTATAAAGTGGAAAAGGAATGAAATTCGGTGTTTGTGTATTTCCTGGTTCAAACTGCGATTATGATACATACTATGTCATAAGGGATGTTCTTGAGAGGGATGTAAGATTTATTTATCACAATGAAACAAATATAAAGGACATAGATATTCTCATCCTTCCTGGGGGCTTCTCCTTTGGAGATTATGTAAGACCGGGTCTTCTTGCTTCTAAGACCGCTTTGATGGATGCGGTTATAGATTTTGCCCATAAAGGGGGTATAGTGCTCGGTATATGTAACGGTTTCCAAATTTTAACAGAAGCGGGATTGCTTCCCGGAGCATTGCTCCCTAATGTAAACGGCAGGTTCATTTGCAAGGATGTATATCTACGAATAGAAACAAAGTCAAGGATACTAACAAATAAATTAAAAAGAGGAGATGTATTAAGATTGCCCATAGCCCATCACGACGGCAGATACTATGTTGATGATAAAACCCTAAAAGATATGGAAGAAAACGATCAGATAATATTCAGATATGCGGACAAGGAAGGAAACACGGATAACGGATCAAATCCCAACGGTTCCGTCTCAAACATAGCGGGTATATGTAACAAAGAGGGAAATGTGTTTGGAATGATGCCCCATCCAGAAAGGGCATCCGAGGATGTTCTCGGAAATCATGACGGACTCATGCTGTGGTATTCTCTTATTAGTTAATGGTTGAAGAATTCAAAGAAGCGGTTCAAAGAAGGAAGGCGAGGGTTGAAAGTTTTTTAAAGTGGGAATACCTCAGATTTTCCGATGATTTCAAAGATATTCCGAGGGGTACGGTCCTCTTCGGGAATGCAATTATATGGGGATATCCCCACATAGGTAGAATATTCAGGCTTGATAAGGGACTTAAAGAGCAATTTGAACATCCATTCTTTATTGAAGAAAAGGTGGACGGCTACAATGTAAGAATATTTGAACACGACGGTGATATTGTAGCCCTTACGAGGGGAGGATATATATGCCCCTTTACCATAGACAGGATCCCTGAATTTTTAGACCTTCGTATTTTTGAAGAAAATCCGGATATTATTATCTGCGGGGAAGTGGCGGGACCGGGTAATCCCTATATAGAAGAGAGTCCTCCCTTCATTAAGGAAGATGTACAGTTCTTCGTTTTTGACATTATGAGTAAAAACAAAAGGGAGTTTTTGCCCTACACAAAGAAATTGGAGCTGATTAATAGGTATAACCTTCCCGCCGTTAAAACATACGGCAGATTTACATCAGAGGATATACAAAAAATAAAAGAAATTCTCTTTAAGATGAATGAAGAAGGCAGAGAAGGTGTTGTTTTTAAAGAAGACTCGGAAAGGAACAAAAGGGTGAAATATGTAACAAGCAATGCAAACCTAAGCGATATAAGGGTAACGGCAAAAAACATGCTACAGCTACCCCCCGAATACTTTACGAACAGACTGCTCAGGCTCGTTCTTTTTATGGAAGAAGAGGGTATTGAAAAGACGGAAAAGTTATATAAAGATCTGGGTAAAGCCTTCATAGACGGACTATTTGACGCAATAGAACAGTACAAAAAGGAACACAGAGTAAGCAGGAAGTTTTTATGTAAATTCAATAAAAAGGAAAATGCCCTCGCACTCATTGAACAGCTCAGCAGTGCTTCCAGACACATTCAGGTAATTCAAAATCGCTTGGAAAAAGAAGGAGATTATTACATACTTGAGTTTGAAAAGGTGTATCTGAACATGACGGGTTTCTTAGGACATATACTAAGTGGCGGTCTTGTGTTTGATTAGGCTCTCAAGGACAACCCTTAAATTCTTAGGATTCATTATTTTGATACCCACCTTGTCCGCCCATTTTCTCAAACCCTCATCCCCCGAAATAAGAACACCGTCAAGCTCATAAGCGAGCAAAAGAACATCCACATCCTCTTTACTGTCAATAATACCCTGCCTTAAGGCTTCCCTGTACTTTTCCCTCAATCTTGCAATAAGTTTTCCCACATTCTCCTCATCAAGTTTTCCCGCCTCCTTCGTATGCTCCTCCGCTATTCTTAAACCCTTGTTTATCCTGTATCTTATTTCATCTATAAACTCATAAAGGATCTCACTCGGTATCATGAGCTGATACCTTCTCGGAGACCTTATTCTGACCACCATCTCAAACTCGGGTACGAGAACCTCCGAACCGAGAATGTGCTGAAGCTCTTCATAAACAGAAGAAGGCATAAAGAATTCCGCTCCCGAATGCATAGCAAGGTGTATAAAGGTTTCCACAGCACCGTCGGGAGAGGATTCAAACTGACCGTATATATCTGGATTTGTAAAAACGCTTGTATCAAGGACGAACCTATCCATGAATTTTATTATAATCTTTACCCATGCGTGTGGTAATAGTGGGGAACGGTCCTGCCTCAGCTTCCGCTATAGAATCTTTCAGAGAAATAGATAAGGATTCGGAAATAGTAGTCTTATCCGATGAAGAATTCCCTACCTATGCACCAAACTGTATGGAAAATGTGATAAGGAACGATATACAGGATAATGCACTTTTTTACAAAGGAGGGTTTGAGTTTTACGAAAGATACAAGGTTGATTTCAGACCAAAAAAGGAAGTAAAGGCGGTTGATACAAAAAGAAAGGTTGTTATAACTTCCGACGGGGATGAGATAGAGTATGATAAGTGCCTCTTAGCCGCAGGTGCTGACTCTTTTATACCTCCTATACAAGGTATTGAACTCGGCGGTGTAACAACCGCAAAGAATCTGTACGATGCTTTAAAGATAAGAGAATGGATAAAAAGTGGAAAGATAAAAGATATAGTCATAGTAGGAGCGGGACCCATAGGTATTGAAGATGCGGAGACCCTCAAACATCTCGGATTTAATGTAACGGTAGTTGAAATATTTAACAGAGTCTTACCGAGAATGCTTGATAAGGACATGGCGGATATATACATGAAGTATCTGGAAGATCTGGGAATAAGATTCCTCCTTGAGCATCAGGTTACATCCATAGAAGGAAACAACTGGGTTGAGGGAGTAAGGGTAAAACCCATTCAAAGAGACAGGGAGATTTTCATAAAAGCGGACATGGTCATACTTTCTGTCGGCGTAAGACCCCGTACAAGGCTCGTTGAAAATACTGATATAAAAATACACACGGATGAAAAGACGGGTAAACCGATGGGGGGAATATTAACCGATGAGTATCAAAGGACATCAAACCCCGATGTATATGCAGCGGGGGATATATGCTCATCAGTAGATGTCTTCGGTAATCACAGGTGGATAGCTTTATTCCCTGCAGCCCAGCAGGAAGGATATATTGCGGGGTACAATATGGCAGGATTGAGGGTAAAAAATGAAGGAAGCGTTGATTACAATGCGGTAAAAACGAGAGAGGTTACAGCCGGTAGCGGAGGCATTTTCGGAGAGGATAAAGAAATTCTAAAGGTTGAATATGATAATTATTTGATAAAAATATTCCTCAGCGAGGGTAGGATAACAGGTTATCAGTTTGTGGGTATACCCGCAAGTGAAGATATTAACAAGACAAATACCCTTCTCTATTCTCTTGTAAGGGAAGATTGGAAAAATACAGTAATATCAAGAAAGGGTATGGGACTGGAATCCTCGGGAGTGCTTATGCACAACTTCATAAGGAATAATAGAGTAGTAAACGAAACACATATAGATATAATAATGAAGGGAATACTAAGAGCCTTGGGAAGTACCGCCTTGGATACCCCCCTCTTCCGCAGAACTCTCTGATTCCATACCCGGTTTATATATAACTATTCTGTTCTTCCCCAACTTTTTAGCCCTGTAAAGGGCTATATCCGCCTCTTTTATAAGCGTATCAATATTATCAACATCCTCCCTGTAGGTTGATATACCGCCGCTCACCGTCGTAGATATATATTTGCCATTTACGGGAAACTTCTTTTGTTCAAAGATCTTCCTTATCCTCTCCGCAACTTGAAATCCACTTTCAGCATCACTATTCTGGAGAACAACAACAAATTCCTCACCGCCGAATCGTGAAACAATATCAGAGCTCCTTACATTGCTTTTAAGAATTTCCGCAAACTCCTTAAGGACCCTGTCACCCACATCATGACCGTAGTTATCATTTATGTGCTTGAAGTTATCTATATCAAAAACGACCAATGTAAAAATGTTACCGTACCTTTTAGCATTCTCTATAATCAGCTTTATATGTTCAAAGAAGAACCTCCTGTTATACAGACCAGTAAGGTGATCAATATAGGCTATCTCCTGAAGTTTATCCCTTTCCGTTTTTATTTCCTCAATAAGATCTTTCAATCTCTCACCCATAAGCAAAATACTGTGTTTTAACATATATATCTCATCCCTATTCTTTTCCCGCGCTATTTCCCTTTCAAGGGCTTCTATCTTTGAAAAATCCCCCCTTTGAAAGGATTCCGCGGTGTCCTTTATAAGTTCTATCCCAGAAACAACCCTCCTTATAGTTAGATAAACGATAAAGCTTATAAGGAAGGTAAGAACAAAGTTGTAAAGGGTAAGCTTTATAAATTCCACAATGTAACTTCTGTAAAGGGTCGCCATATCCTTGACTATTATTATTCTGCCCGCAGGTATCTCCCCCCTTATTAATATGGGAATATCCATTATGAACTTTTTATCGGGGAATTCTCCCACAATTCTGTAACCATCAATATCCATGTAATCCGTAAGGCTAAGGATTTCCGTGCTTGATGCATCTTCAACAAGAACCTTTTTAAAAACATATCTATCCTTTATGTAAATATCCTGAATACCATATTCCTTTAAAATGCCTTCAATAAATTTTTTATCATAAATTATCATCCAGTCAATATCTTCAACAAGCTTGATCAGATCAAGAATATCCGCAAGGTGAGAATAAACGAGATAACATCCCTCTTTTTTAGTCACATAAAATCCCACAACCGTACCTTCATTTGTAAGATCGTAAACCTTAAATTTGTTCTTACACCTATCTTCACTGACCTTCAATAAAGATCCGGGTCCTGCGGTCTCTTTAAGACGGGATATTTCAAAATCCTCAAAGGTTTTATATAGGGAGTGTATTCTTTTGAAGTTGGTACTTATCTCTCCTTCCAGATTGTTTCTTAGTTGGATAAAGTTAAATATACCTATGGTTACAACTATTAGAATTGAAACAATCAAAATACTTAAAAATATCCTCTTTTTCAGGGTCATCATATAATTATATAATTCGGTCATGATACTATTCTTTGGCGGTAGCTTTGATCCGATTCACAACGGACATCTTATTCTCGCGGAGGATGTCAGGGAAAAGCTGGGATTTAAAAAGGTAATTCTTATTCCCGCAAACATATCGCCCCTCAAAGGAAGATATGTAGCACCACCCGAGCACAGGATACGCATGATAGATATATCAATAAGGAACCTTGAAAACTTTGATGTTGACCTTTGGGAGATAAAGGCAGGCGGAGTTTCTTACACAATAAATACAATAAAGTACATTAAGGAAAAGTACGGTAATAAACCCTACATGCTTGTCGGAGCGGACAGTATGCTAAGCTTTGACAAATGGAAGGATCCGGAAAAAATCCTTAAAGAAAGCTGTATAGTTATTATGGAAAGGGAAGGAAAACTTCCCTTGGTGGAAAGATTTATGACAGAGAAATTTCCGTCCTTTAAAGAAGGCAAGGATTATTTAATAGTAAAAACCAGGCGTATAGATATATCTTCCACTGAAATAAGGGAAAGGGTAAAAAGGGGACTTCCTATAAGAGGGATGGTACCCGTGGAGGTAGAGACTTATATAAAAGAAAAGGGTCTTTATAAATAACTACTGTGTCTCACTTATTTCCGTTATCCTTATACCTATCTTATCTCCCACTATAACCATCTCCCCTTTGGCAATAGGCACACCGTTAACCTTAACATCTATGGTGTCACTTATGTTCCTTTCAAGCTCTATAACGGAACCAGCCTGCAGATTTATAAGATCCCGTACAAGAATGGTAGCCTCTCCCAAAGAACCTTCTATCTTCATTGGGATATCATGAAGTTTCTCGCATTTCTCCAATTCACATAAATTGTGCTCTTCCCTTTTTTCTTCTCTCCCTTGACCGTTTTCCATTATCTTGTCTCCTTCAACCATGATTTGATAATCTTGGCAACCTTGTTAGGCTCTTCCTTCGCTATATTGGTTATAGTATCTATTACTATAACCTCCTTTGCCTTTTCCCTTATAGCCTCAAGGCCCGCAACACTTTCAAGCTCTCCAGCAGTGGGTACCTTGGCAGGAGTAGGCGGAGCTTCAACAGTAACCCTCTCCCTTCTTCCCAATCTTCTCATCAAAATAACAAAAGCTATAAAAGCAAGCAAAGCCATAAAGGCATAAACGCCCCATCTTATATATTCGGAGTAATCAACATATTCAACAAACTCGGGTTTTTGAAAGGGAACGGAAACTATGGATATCTTGTCTCCCCTTTCCATGTTAAGCCCTGCAGCGGCTACAATCATATCCTCAAGCTTTTTCAAATCCACATCCTTCTCAGCATTCTTGTCTATAAGAACACCCACACTTATCCTCTTTATCTTCGGTGCATAGTCCGCCGTATAGATCTCCTTTTTACTCACCTCAAAGTTTGTTGTAACTTCACTTTTCTCCGTATTTATAGTCCCACCGCCCCCTACACCTGCCCCCGGCGGTATATTTGCGGTTGCACCCGGGATACCACCTATACCCGTACCCATTGTTCTCTCTTTCCTTTTCTGTTGACTGACAACAGCAGTCATGTCTGGATCATATATCTCTTCCTTCTTCTCCATTTTTGTAAAGTCCATCTCCGCGGATACGACAACCTTAACCTTGTCATAGCCTATGGTTTCGGAAAGGGCTTTCAAAATCTTCTTTTCCAATTTCCTTTCAAACTCAGAAACTATCTTCAACTGCTTCTCACTAACGCCTTTAAATTCGTCTCCCTCATCAAGGAGGGCTGTAAGGTCCCTGCCCCTGTCGTCAATTATAACCACATTGGAAGGTTTAAGTCTTTCAACACTTGATGCTACAAGATTTCTGATGGCTATAATCTGTTCACGGGTAATATCCGTACCAGGCTTAAGCTT
The DNA here is from genome assembly GCA_027037055.1 of Aquificales bacterium. Lineage (GTDB taxonomy): Bacteria > Aquificota > Aquificia > Aquificales > Aquificaceae > WFWF01. Next base: position 29,793 of record JALWBR010000018.1, read on the forward strand.
TATAAAGACGGAAGCGGAAGGTTCTTCTTCCTCCCTTAGGAATATTGATTTTTCTGGTATGGCTATATGCACCCTTGCATCGGTAATGTTCTTTATTCTTAGAATAGTTCTGACAAGTTCTCCCTCTATAGCCCTTTTGTAATTTACCTGTTGTTGAAAATTTGAAATACCTATCCCCGTTTTATCAAAAATCTCATAACCTATTATGCCCTTACTGGGAATACCCTTTGCACTGAGCTTAAGCCTTATATCTCTTACCTGACCTTCCGGAACGAGAACGGTCCTCCCATCCTTCCCTATCTTATACTTAACTCCTTCCTTATCCAGTTCCGTTAAGATAGCTACCATATCCTCTTGACTGAGACCAGAGTAAAGGATTGAGTAGCTGGGCTGGGCTAAATAAACGGAAGCAACCCCAAGAATTATAATAAGACCGAGGGCGGAAGCTATTATCAAAAACTTTTGTGTCGTAGGAAGCTGTTTAAACCTTTCTACTAAGCCCCTTATACTTTCCCTTACATCAGCCATATTAAACCTGCATCCTCTGAAGTTCCTGGAATGCCTCTAAAAGCTTATTTCTTATTTGAATCAAAAGATTTAGTGCCAATGAAGCCTTCTCAAATTCTATTATGGCAGAATGAAGGGGAATATTCTCCCCCCTTAAGATAGCTGATTTTATCTCTTTTGACTTTAACTGTTGCCTATTTACCCACTCTATAAAGGAAGATAATTGCTTAGCAAAGTCATCCCCCTTTCCTTGTTTAATATCATTTCCCTTTATGTGCTTTAATGGTAAAGAAGGAAAATCTCTTATCTCCATAGTTCTAATGTCCTCTCCGCCATTTCCCTTGTCATATTAAAAGCTGTCATATTTGCCTCATAACTCCTTATTGCGGATATCATGTTTGCCATCTCCTTTGCAAGATCAATGTTAGGTTTCATAACATAACCTTCCTCATTGGCCATGGGGTGGTCGGGATCATAAACCATTCTGAAAGGTTCATCTGATTCTATTATACCTTCAACCCTTACCGGTATCTCTCCCCTTTCCTTAGATTTTGGATCCTCAACAGCCCTGAATACAACCTCCAACCTTCGGAAAGGTACACCTTCCTCCGTATAAGAGTCATAATTTGCCAGATTTGAGGCTATGGTGTTCATCCTTATCCTCTGGGCGTACATACCAGATGCACTTATATTGAATGCGTTAAATACATCATTCATCTTCTACCCTCCTTGATCACATTTTCCAATTTCCTCAAATATCCCGTTGCCATCTTCATATAAGTTTCATAAGCCAATCTGTTTTTTACCATCTTTGCCATCTCCTCTTCTATACTCACATTATTTCTATCGTTACCTACAAGGCCCCTGTTAATCTCAATAACTTTAAAACTACTTCCCTCACCTGACCCGTCCAAGTGCTTCGCCCTTGTTTTTTTCAATTTAAGTACTTTTCCCAATTCTCTGCGGAATATAACATCCTTTGCCCTGTAACCCGGCGTATCCGCATTGGCTATATTGCTGAGTATAACCTTATGCCTTAACCATGTATAATTTAAAAAGGGTTTAAGCTCGTCCGCCCCTTTAAATATGTCCATAATTTACCCCCACAAGGCTTTTATAGCCTCACTCCATATATTATTAGTCTCCGAAGCCTTTTTGACAACCCATTTTAAAAGTTCCTTGTCCTTTCTTATCTCACCTATCCTACCCATCTGAAATATAGCCCACCAGAAATAGGGATCCCTATTATCACCCTTATGTTCAATAAACTTTCTGTAATATTTTTCCGCCTCCGCGTATTTTTTCATATCAAAATATTTATCCCCCAACCTCAACAAAGCATATTCCTTCATAAAATCCATTCCTTTTACCTTCTCCGCCTCCTTAAGGAATGCCTTATAGCTCTTTAGGTCATCACCTATGTAAGCAACAAGAAATAATGCCCTCACCTTATGGGTACCATCTATACCCTTGATAGATGCCTTTAACAGCCTAAGACTCCTCTTTCTATCACCTTTAAGAAATGCATAAATACCTTCTATATAGCTCCTTAAATATTTGTTACTCAACTCTTTTGATAGTGAAACAGCCTCCTCATCACCCGTATTAAGTAGTGCAAGAACGGTTATCTCTTTCTGTTTATCCTTCCAGAATATTTCCTTAACATTGTTTCTATTAGTCTTGTAAAGATCAACTATCAATAAGCTATCTTTACGAGGAGATAGGGACTCATAAACACCATGAAGCAATCGGATTTCCTTTGTTTTATTAGCTATGTCTTCCCTGTAAACATTTTTAACCTTTAAAACCTCCCTATCCCCTTCATCAATATGTTTTTCTTTAAGGATCAGGTAATAAATGCCGAGAAGGGGAAGTATGCTTCTTTTCTCCTCTATATTAAGCCATACTATATCCCTAAGTTTTGACCTGTAATCCTTAAAAAACTCATTGTAGGTTTGAAGAAAATCGTAATACATCCATAAAGAGGAAAATATGGCTTGGGCTGTTTTACTTGATAGAAGCGTGTTTTCATCCGCATACTTCTTTATTTTCTCAAAGGCATCCTTGTAATTTTTATTATCCAGATATATAAAAATTAAATACATATTTATCTTGTCCGTATATTCACCGTAATAATCCTTCCTTGACGCTATTTCCAAATAAAGGGTCGCCTTTTTTATATCACCCGTTCTGTAGTAAGAGGCTCCGAGTCTGTATAAAAAAGCGGGATCATTCTCAAGATACGGGTTTATGCTTCTTGCAATGGAAAGATACTCCACAGCCTTTTTATACTCTTCAATATTGAACATAAAATAGCCGAGAACCGTGTAGTAAAGATCCTTTATATCTTTAATATCTTCCTCTTTAAGTCTGAGTACCCGGGTGTATCCTTCCATACTGTCCATAACCGCGGAAGAGAGGGCAAACTTAATGAGATATTTGGGACTTCCTTTCTCCTTGTAAAGGGTGTCGTAAACAGCTTTGGCTTTCTCATACCAGCCTATCATGTAGTAGCAGTCTCCCAAAAACTCCCTTTGTAGCAAGGGAAATCTCGGAGTCTTATATTCATAAAAATATTTATTTAAAAAGGCAATGGCGGATCTTATACCGCTCCTGTGACCGGTGGAATAAAAATATAGGGCGTAGGCTTTTCCCAAATAAAGGTAGGATAGTTCTCCGTAATAGCTTTCCGGAGCAGTGGAATATAGGGAAGAAAAGATATTTATAGCGCCTATGTAGTCTCCGACTGACAGGCTTTTAACCCCATCATTAAAAAGGGCTTTAAGATTCTCCTTCCCCCTAAGCTCACTATTAAAGGAGTAGGCTGAAATCAGTACTATCAGAAACAGAGGAAGTCTTCTTACCAGCGATTTCATGCCTTATACTCTCTCTATCCCTGTCTCCCTTTTTATTGTAATTTAACGGTTTTTCGGACTTTGATATAATCTGCCATCCGTTAACACTTAGCATCTCAAGATCAAATCCTATGATATGAAGCCTTTCCGAGAGCCTTATCTTATCAAGAAAAGATATATTCTCAGGAACAAGATTTTCAGATCTAACAGATACAGACAGCTTTTCCCTCTCAACCCTTAAGACTATGTTTATATCCTCAGTCTTCAAATGAACCCTCTTCGGCTTTGAAATGTTGTTTGTTTCATATTCAGAAATGTCTATAGTTTGCCTTACCTCCGCCACATCCTCAAACTGTTTTATTTCCTCCTTCCCGCCTCCTGTCTTATGAAGATGATAAACATCCCTTATATCCTCTCTCTTAACAGGTCTTTCAACTTCAGCACTTACTGATTCGGTAACATAATCACCCTTCGCATATACCTTTGTCTTCAGCTTAACATCATTAGCATTACCGCCACCATCAACGTGTTTCTTAATAAATTCCCTGGACTCTCCTTTTTCATTAATGGGTTCCTTTTCAAATTCAAGGTGTATATTACCCTTTGCCTTACTAAAACCCTCTCTTGAGGGTGAAACCTCTCTTTTATACTCGGATTTTACATCATAAGGTTGCTTTTGAGGTAGCATATCCTCCTTTAGAAAACCTATATCCCCCTTCTCATTATTCTCTTTCTCTCCATACACTTCCCTTCTTAATATCTCCCCCTTAATTTTCTCCATTTCGTAGGGTTTAACATCCTTTACATTACTCTTAAGAGCCTCAAATACAGGCTTATCTGTTAAAGATATCTTCTGAACAGCACTTCCAATGTTCTTTTCCACCTTTTCTGTATTAACACTTAAAATTAATTCCGTCTTACCAGTTTCACTTTGAGGTTTACTTTTATTTTCTTCTGGTTTCTCGCCATCAGTAATGTTTTCAACCTTCACATATTTAATATCACCGATAGGTAATACATTTCCTTGTAGTACATTGACGCTCTTTTTCTCTGTATCGTCCTTCTCAGAATTTACACTATCCAGTATATGCAAACCATCTCCTTTTCTCTCCTCTTTGATACCCCCCATAATCTGGGTTATAATTTCCGAAAATTCCATATACTCACCATTTTGTTCCTCAGACTTGGGGGTTAAAAGATCTAATATATCCTCCCCCTTTTTTCCTTTTATACCCCACAAGAATACAGGTAATCCGAATCCGTTCACTTAGAATAGTATATTCCTTCTTTTTTAGCTTTCAAGTACTTTGAAATTCCGTGCTGAGTCTTATACCAGTAAAAGGGTCTTTTTATAAGCTCATAAAGGGCTATGTAAGCTGATAAGGAATGAAGATACCAATAAAGAGGAATGAGTATAGAAAAAGGTAACAGGTTGTAATATCCCCTCCTCAACAAACCGATAGCATGCAAAACAATACCCATACCGTTTCCGATCACAAATGTGTATAAGGATATTGTCTTTACATCAAAGGCGGGTGATACAAATAGAGAAAAAAGCATAACAAAGGGATGGGCAAGGAATATAAAGGGAGTCCCGCCTATGAGCAGAAAGAGGGTCAATAATCCCCTCACACCCGTGTGTTTATATAGATAACCCATATTCCTTGAGTGGACAAGAAAAGTTTGCATATAACCCTTAATCCATCTGGATCTTTGCTTAATCCAGTTCTTCAAACGGGCATTTGCCTCTTCATAGGTCGTTGAGTTTATAAATCCCACCCTGTACCCCTTAACCGCAAATCTTATTCCGAGATCTGCATCTTCCGTTGTATTAAAGGGATCCCAACCTTTTACTCCATCAAGCTTACTCCTGTCAAAGTGATTACTTGTACCACCGAGGGGAATGGGAAATCCAAGTTTAACAAGACCCGGTATCATACAGTCAAACCAAAAGCTGTATTCAAGTGTAAATAGTTTGGTTAAAAGGTTTTCATCCCTGTTGTAGAAGTTAAGCTTGGCCTGTAAACATGCTGTATCCCCTCTACACTTTTCAAAATTAGCAAGGGCGAGCCTCAATTGATCGGGTTCCGGTATGTCTTCCGCATCGTATATCGTTACATACTTTCCCCTTGCAAAAAATAACCCGTAATTACATGCCTTAGGTTTTGTCTTAGGCATACTTGCAGGGACTATAACAAACCTCCAGTTATAAGGGGGATTATACCTTTTTGCACTTACAAGGGTCTCATAATCATCCTCTTCAAGGATGAGTATGATGTCAAGCTTGTGTTGAGGATAATCAAGTCTCTTTAAAGCACTTATAAGATTTCCTATAACCTCCTTCTCCCTGTAAAGGGGTAAAAGTATGGTATAAACCGGATACTCATCCCTTTTATTTTCACCTATCTTTACCCTGTTTCCGCAGGAAGAAATAAGACCCGCTAAGCTTACAAAAAGTTTAAAAGCTATGGCTGAAATGTAAAATACCTGCATTGCAATGAACATACCCGTTGAAGAACGGGAAGGATATAAAATAAGGGAAAGGATAATTAACAGGCCCACGGTAAGGAAAAACATCTTTTGTTTCTTTGAAATAACAAGGCTCGCTGATAAATTTTCACTTTCCCTTTTAAGGGAAGAAACAGCAAAATCCATAAGTTCTCTGTGAAAAACGCTTTGAATGATCCTTTGTAGATCGTTATCGGATATAAGTTTTAAATCAACACGGTTAAACACATACTTATGCTTTAGCTTCTTTGTAATAAACCTTAAGTCAAGATTTTCCCTCGGATAGGATGTTGCAACAATAAGTGTGTCATCTTCAATCCTTAAAGGTATACACTGATTATCCCATATCTCCTTCGGAGAAAATATCTTTATTAAACCGATATCCAATTCATTAATTGAGGGTGAAAAGAACCCTATACCGTATTGCTGTGATAGGGCGGTATATAACTCCCTTTTGTTTATGTAGCCGAGAGATAGTAATATCCAGCCTATTCTACCACCGAATCTTCTCTGATAGTCAAGGGCATATTTAAGTTGTGTCTCACTTATAACACCGCTCTCAACCAGTATCTCCCCTATCCTTAAGGTGGCAGTTAAAACTCCGCCCATAACGATAAAAACCCTCCTTCAGATTTACCCGTGTTCAAACCGTACAAGGTTTTTATAAACCCAATAAAAAGGGAGTAATTACCTGCCCTTATGCGCGGGCCTATGTAAAGATTAAGCAGTTCAAAGCTATCGGGTACAAATACATTGGGAACTATATTAAGATTGGTTTCCGCTGTCCTTTGGAAATCAAGGGTGCCTATGAGCTGAAATCCCTTACCAATATTACCACCCAAGGTAAGATAAGAAGAAGAGATACTAAGCACCACATCTGTGTACTTTCTGTAACCGAAACCGCTATCAACAAACACCCATTTATTGGAATAACCTCCCAAAAGACCCACCTCAAAGGCGTAACTTCCGTAGCCTATAATCGGTTCAATGCTTGTGCTGTAGTTCCAAGGGATTATAAATTTTCCATAAAGGGAAAATACAAAGGGGTCGTAATAAACAAAACTGCCTATTATTCCCACCTCTATATCCTGAAGGTTTCCGTTGTATTTTTCCCCGCAGGTTATGAGGGTAAGGGGTACTTTAAATATTAAAGTGGCCCTATCGCTCAACCCGTATTCACTGTAACCTATGAGATCATGTTTTGTATATGAACATTCAAGTTTTTTCTCTTTACCGTACTTATCAAAGTATGAGTTTGCTGTAAGAAAAAAATAGGTAAGGGAAAAGAAGTAATGGTTCTTTTTACGGAGCCATGCGGAAGCTTCCGCCTCTTTAATTGTAACAAATATAAGTAAAACTACTATACAACGCCCGAACCCCTTCCGGCTTTTCATTTATATTACCTTCCTTATTTGAAAGTTATTTATTTCATGTTAATATATTACGGTCTTACCGAAAGGCAATATTGATTATTTCCACACTCAAAATATCTTAAAATACTGTGTCATGATTGAAACACTTGAGGAAAGGTTTGAGGAAATAAGAAAGGTAATAAATATTGATGAGCTTAAGAAGGAGCTTGCAGATCTTGATAAGAAGATGTCCGAGCCGAATTTTTGGGAAGATCAAGATAAGGCAAGGGAAGTTATAAAGAAAAGGAAATGGATAGAGGGTACACTTAAGACGGTAGAGGAGATAGAGGAATCCCTCAGGGATTTAAGGGAATTACAAGAGATGGCGGAAGAGGATCCAGAAGCACGGGAGATGTTTTTGCAAGAATTGAATTCGGTTGAAAAAAAGATAAGGGATATGGAGATAAAGACGCTCCTTTCTGAGGAGATGGATGAAAAGGATGCTTATCTTACTGTACAGGCGGGTGCTGGAGGGACGGAAGCATGTGACTGGGCGGAGATGCTTTTAAGGATGTATATGAGGTGGGCTGAGAAACACGGATATGAAATTGAAGTCATAGATACAACACCCGACGATGTTGCGGGTATAAAGAGTGCAACCATCCTTATAAAGGGACCTTACGCCTACGGTTATTTGAAGGGGGAAACTGGGGTACACAGGCTTGTCAGAATTTCACCTTTTGACGCCAACGCACGGAGACACACATCCTTTGCATCCGTATCAGTAACCCCGAGGATAGATGAAAGCATAAAGGTGGAGATAAGGGATGAAGATATAAAGATGGAAACCTTCAGGGCTTCCGGAGCGGGCGGGCAGTATGTAAACAAAACGGATACCGCGGTGAGATTGACCCACATCCCGACGGGTATAACCGTATCCTGTCAGCAAGAGAGGTCCCAGTATCAAAATAGAATGAAGGCTTTGGAGTTACTCAAAGCAAAGCTTTACCAACTTGAACTTCAAAAGCTTCAGGAAAAAAAGAAAGAGTATGAAGGGGAGAAAACGGAAATAGGTTGGGGGCATCAGATAAGGTCTTATGTTTTTCACCCTTACAGGATGGTGAAGGATTTAAGAACGGGATATGAAACGAGCAATATAGAAGCGGTTATGGACGGTGAGATAGATGAGTTTATTGAAGCATACCTTAAGCAAAAGGCGGTAAAAACCGGTTAATGTTGTTCGTTGATGTAGCAAGGATAAGGGTAAAGGCGGGAAAGGGAGGAGACGGGGCGGTAGCCTTCTTGAGGGAGAAGTACAGACCCAAGGGAGGTCCAGCGGGTGGAGATGGAGGAAAGGGAGGAGATGTAATTATAGAGGCAACTACGAGGAAGACAACCCTTTACGATTTTAAATACAAAAGGCATTTTAAGGCGGAAGACGGCAAAAGGGGAGGAGGTAAAAATCAGAAGGGTGCGGACGGAAAGGATCTGATCATATATGTTCCTGTAGGAACCGTTATAAAGGATGCATATACGGGCAAAATTTTATGCGATCTTGTAAAAGACGGACAGAGGTGTGTAGTAGCAAGGGGAGGAAAGGGAGGAAGGGGTAACGCAAGTTTTGCAACACCTACAAATCAAGCACCCACTTATGCGGAAAAGGGAAAACCCGGTGAAGAAAGGGAACTTATCCTTGAACTTAAGATAATAGCGGATGCGGGCATAATAGGTATGCCTAATGCAGGTAAATCAACACTGCTTTCCGTCCTTACATCCGCAAAACCCAAAATAGGCATGTATCCATTTACTACTTTATATCCCAACCTCGGTGTAATGGAGATAGATGAAGAGAGAAGGGTAATTCTGGCTGACATACCTGGGCTTATTGAAGGAGCTTCAAAGGGCGCAGGCCTCGGACACAGATTTCTCAGACATATAGAGAGGACAAAGTTCCTTATACATCTTATTGATATATCCGATTTCCGAGAACATGATCCGGAAAAAGCCTTTGAACTTGTCATGAATGAACTAAAAGAGTACAGCAAAGAGCTTGTAAAAAAACCGCAAATAGTTGTTGGGACAAAGATAGATATATTAAGTGATAGATCCATAATAGAAAAGCTCAGAGCATACTTTAAAGGGAAAGGTTATGAATTCATAACCATCTCCGCAGTTACCGGAGAAGGCATTAAAGAACTAAAGGAACTTATATGGAAATACAAAGAGATGTTATACTATTAGCACCAGATGAAAACGATAGATATTCTTAAAAAGAATGTATTTTTGGAGCATGTAGCAATACTCCAGTACCTTATTCACATGTTTCTAATAAAAGACGAAAAGCTTAGAGGTGAAATTGAGGAGATAGCTAAGGAAGAGATGAAGCACATGCACATGTTCGCTTCAAGGGCTGTTTACTTGGGAAGTCAGGTTGATATAAAAAGTGTTGAAGATGACATAAAGGATTGCAATGATATAGTAAATCTTATAAAGGAAGATATAAAGGCGGAAGAGGAAGCAATAGAGATATACTCAGCCCAGATAGATCTTACCAAGGACGATATTACAAAAAAAATGCTTGAGCTTATAATTGAGGATGAGAAAAAACATAAGAAGATTTTTGAATACATTTCCGAAGAACTTGAAAAAGACAGGCAAGAAAATATAACAGAAAGTCCGGTAAAGGAGACGGTTGCTTTCATGAACTACTTGCTTAGGGAAAGATACATAAAAATAGTTGAGATTGTGAAAGATTTCATAAATGATAGGGATACATCAAGAAAGGATTTTAACCTTTACAAAGCCATTGAGAGTATGAAACTGATGGGAAAGATAGGAGAAACCATGGCGGAAAAGGGCATACCCGTGTGCTTCAAATATATAAAGGAGAAATTAGGAAGAACTGACACCAGTAACATGGATGATATAATGGCCGTACTAAATAAATTTGCAAAGAAAGAAAGGTTTATGGAAGCCTATGAAAAAGATATGGAAAAGGGAAAGGGCTTTACTATAGGCGATCTAACCTCCCAAGAATAGATCTTTCTATCTTTTCAAACAAAATGGCTTCTTTCTCACCCAGTTCATGATCATAACCCATAAGGTGAACGAATCCGTGAACCACCAATCTTTTTATCTCATCTTTAAGGTCTCCTTTTGCTTGCTCCTTAGCTCTGTCAATTGATATAACTATATCACCGCCTATCCATATACCGTCAATGCGTTCATCAATGGGAAAAGATAGCACATCCGTAGGTTTATCTTTACCCCTGTACTCCCTGTTCAGTTTCCTTATTTCATCATCAGATGTAAGTGTAATACCTATCTCCGCAGGAGCCCTCTCTGAAACAGCCAATATCTTATCAGCCAATTCTTTGAGAAATCTACGGTAGCCCCTTGGTGCAACAATATTTATTTCATTCTTTACTCTTTTCCGCTTCTTCCCTTTCTTCATAGGCTTTTATTATCTTTGCAACAATAGGATGTCTAACCACATCTTCCTCTTTGAACCAAACAAAGCTTATACCCTCTATACCCTTAAGTATCTCAACCGCCTCAATAAGACCAGAATGTTCCTTTTTCGGCAAATCAATCTGTGTTATATCTCCTGTAATTACAACCTTTGAACCGAAACCTATCCTCGTAAGAAACATCTTCATCTGTTCCCTTGTTGAATTTTGAGCCTCATCAAGTATTATAAAAGCATCATTCAATGTTCTACCCCGCATAAACGCAAGGGGCGCAATCTCTATAATGTTTCTTTCAATCATGTAGGCAACCTTGTCATAATCAACTATATCGTAAAGGGCATCGTAAAGAGGTCTGAGATAAGGATCCACCTTCTCCGCTATACCGCCGGGCAGATACCCCAACTTTTCACCCGCCTCAACCGCGGGTCTTGTCAATATTATCTTGTTTATCTTATGTTCCTTGAGATAAGCTACAGCCATAGCCATAGCAAGATATGTCTTTCCCGTTCCCGCAGGACCTATACCAAAAACAATATCATTCTCCTTTATTGCATCCACATATTTTTTCTGGGATGGTGTCTTAGGAACTATGGGTTTTCTTCTGTGGGTTACGACAACCACTTCCCTTTCACCGTTCTCCGACATCTCCGTAATTTCGTTTTCAAAAAATCTCTTTGCCCTCTCCCTTACCTCAATGATAGAGAGGGGATTCTTTTCAAATTCCTTCATCAAAGATCTTATAAATCTTGAGAGCTTTCCTACCTTTTCCTCTTCGCCTTTGAGGATTATCTCCGTACCCTTTGCTATTACCTTAACACCAAAGAGCTTTTGAAAATACTTAAGATTTTCGTCACCATAACCTACTATGGCATTGAATCTCTCATCATATCTGCCCAGATCTATCCTTTCTTCAGTCAAACCCGTCATTATATCCTTAATATTAATATTAACAAATTATAATATATTCCCTCTGAACACTTCCTAAAAGTGATGATATTATTAAATACATCAGGGCGGTTAGCTCAGAGGGAGAGCGCCATCCTCACAAGATGGAGGTCGGCGGTTCGAGTCCGCCACCGCCCACCATTAGGTTAGCCGCTTCACAGCTCTATCTTTATCTTTCCCTCTACATATTGCCTTACGAGAGTAGCTATGATAGTTTGATAAGGAACCCCTGTCTCAAGACTTTTTCTTTTAAGAAGCATTATGTCTCTCTCACTAAGACGAATACTTACAGGCTTTTTCCGAAGAATATCCTTAGCTCCCTCTTTTAAAATCTTCTCCAACCTGTCATAATCATCCGCTTTTTGCCATTCGCCTCTGTCAATTTCCCTATTTATAAGCCTTTCTAATTTATCAAGCCTTTTCATCAACTTCACCTCCTAAGTATTTCTTTGTCATTTTTCTATTAGGAAAAATTGTAATTAACCTTATAATTCCTTCACGTTCTTCAAAAGGAACAACATACGCATAATTGTTTATATTCACTATTAGCAATCTCTGGTGTGGGTATTTGTCTTTATTTGAATGTTCAAGTATGTCAAGTATCTTACCTTCATTAATTGCAATAATCACATCTTCAAAGCCAACTCCACGTTCCATCTTTAGCTTAAAGTTTTTCTCCTCATCCCAATCTATAACCACCTCTATGTTTAATGTAATGTTTAGTATATACAAAGGCAACCCAAAACAATACCATCATTCATAAATACACCTTCTCAAGAAAAAGACCGCGGGGAGGTGCATTATAGGGACATTTACTGCCGTTGAAGTAACCTTCTATATCCGCCTCTCCTATCTTACCCGTAGAAAAGTTAACAATAGCACCCACTATCCTTCTCACCATGTATCTTAAAAAGTATGGTGCCTTTATCCTTATCTCAATTAGGGAACCTTCCACTTTCAAATCAACCTCTTCAACATTTATTACAGTATTCTTTTCCTCATTAGAATCCAGCTTTGCAAAACCTCTGAAATCGTGAACACCTTTAAAGAGATTTAAAGCCTCCCTTATCTTATCAATATCTAACTCGTGGAGTATGGTCCAAGTAAACGGGTATAAAAAGGGATCCTTTGCCTTTGAATTCCATATTTTATAAAGATACCTCTTCCCTTTTACACTGAATCTTGCATTAAATTTATCATCAACCTCCTCAATATTTTTCACTCCTATATCGTCGGGAAGAAGTGAATTAATAGATAAAAGAACTTTGTCAATATCCAATTCTTTCCTTGTCCTAAAATTGGCAACATACTCTAAGGCATGTACACCCGCATCCGTCCTTGAACATCCAATAATGTTTATTTCTTCCTTAGTGATTATCTTAAGGACCTCCTTAAGGGTACCCTGGACTGTGGGTAGATTTGGTTGAATTTGCCATCCCGCATACTTCGTTCCTATGAAGGAAAGGGTAATTTTATAATTGGGCATACACTACTCTGAGTAGCCTCTGATTTTTGTAAATTCTCTGTGGCAAGCTGTACAACTTAATCCAAAACTTTTTGCTATCCTCTGATGTCTGCTGTGGATATCCTCACGCGGAACAAATTTCCTCACCCTCGGAATACCTATCCCCTGATGGCAACGATAACATGTTTTCATAGCCTCCTCCCATAAGGCTACCGCCTTTTCTTTATTACCTTCCTCCAATGCTTCTGGTAATTTTCTGTACATTATTATATTTCTTTTTTTAACTATTTTCTTCATCTTTTCGCTCCACTTCCTTGTAACACCCATACCCAAGGCTATGGACATATTTCTACCGCAGGCGGATATACCGCGGGGATTTCTTATTAGATCAATAGCTGCAGCAAACTCACCCCTTTCAATCATACCCCTCAACTTAACAAAGGAGAAAAAGGTAGAATACGCACCTCCCTTGAAAGCCAATCTTATATTTGCAAGATAATTAACAGCCTTTAAAGTTTCCTTAGTATCTCTACCACCGACAAACATAATGTATCTTAAACCATCCTTTATAACCTTTATGGTTGGCTTCTTAAAGGTCACTCCGTATTTTTTAACGAAGTTGTTTTTATTACCTACAACTATGATATTCGTATTCTTTTTATCCTTAGCCTCATCATCTGTATAAATCATTCTGGGAAATCTCTTATCCCTGTAAACGGAAACATCTACGTTTGCATCTTCAACCCAGTTGCCCATATAAAAGGTTATCATACTAACAGCCCTAATAACGGAAGGATCCTCTTCTCTTCCCACAACAATAATAAAGTTAGGAACCGCCACATCAGAGCTTGCTGCAGGGGTTCCCCTCCATACATCTTCGTATCTCACATAGGGAAACAGCCTGTCAGCAAAGGGTGGATCTATAAGGGGTTTTGAAAAGACGGGAAGAGTAGAAAAAAATAAAAATATTATCAAATAAAACATCATCCTTTCCTCGCAACCTTTCTATATTTCTCTTCACCGAAGAAGTATTTTACTATCGCCTTGTAAAGGGCATCGGCAAATTTATCCTGAAACTCCGGACTGGCAAGCTTGACCGCCTCCTTGGGGTTCGTTATAAATCCTACTTCAATAAGAACTGAAGGGATGCCAGGTGTTTTAAGCACCGCAAATCCCGCCCTTTTTATTCCTCTCCATTTTACCTCCCTTCCCATATTTTTTGCAATCTCCCTTGCGAGTATCCTACTAAATATTATACTCTCCGACATGGTAACATCTATAGCAATATCCGCAAGAATACGCCTTAAAGAAGCGGATTCAATATCCGCGCCGAAAACTAACCTCGCATAATTTTTGTCCCTTATTATCTGCCTCTTTTTTGCGTACGCAGCCCGTGATGATATGGCAAATATATGGGTACCCCTTGCATAAGCTCTCCTATGCTTAGGTGCCGCGTCCGAGTGAATACTGATAAAAAGATCCGCTTTGTTTTTCAGAGCTATCTGCGCCCTTTTGTGCAGGGGTATAAATCTATCATCCCTTCTCGTCAATATTACTTTAAACCTGCCATCCCTCTCCAACCTTTCTGCCACCTTCTTCGCTATTATAAGATTTACCGTTTTTTCCTTAAGTCCGAGAAATCCTATGGCTCCAGGATCATGTCCGCCATGACCCGCATCCACCACCACTATTTTTTTATCCGCATCATCATATATGATGTTGTGCGGAATTGTTTCCTTCTTTATTCCAGATTTATAAACATCCACAACTATTCTGAAAGGATTCGGAAGGGAAAAAGATCTTATCCTTGATATAACAAAGGGTTGCTCAATAACAACCCTTATTCCCCAGTGATGTTTACCCACCCTGTACTTATAGTTCTTAGGAAGTTTAATATTTTTGATACTCTTCTCTCCATATATATCAATAACAAGTCTGTCCGGGTTTCTGAGGGTAAATACTCTGAACTTCCGCTTATCTGTTAAATCAAACACTATTCTGTCCTTCTCCTTATACTCACCGAATCTTATGTTAATAATATCCGCAAAGGATAAACTGATGAAAAGATTAAAAATTATGAAAATCTTCAGGTACAGCCACATCTTCCTCCACCTCTTCCTTTCTCGTTGCCCACGGAGCAAAGGGAAAGTTTATCATAATCGGATTGGGTATATCTGGTTGGTAAAGTATCATTGAACCCTTCTTAAGCATCATTGCCCTCTGTCTAAAGTTACCCATTAAATATTCATACTCCTTATTCATAACCTCAGTACTGTCAAGCCTTCCCGTAACTTTTACCGCAGCGTTGGCTATTATTCTCTTTTCAACCTCACTCGCAGTTTGTTGGGCACCTATTAAAATAACTCCCAAGCTTCTACCCCTTTCCGCTATGTCAAGCAAAATATCTTTAATCGGACTCCACCTATCCCTCGGGGCGTACTTATTTAATTCGTCAAGAACAACAAATATTTTAGGATAAGGATTACCGCTTTCCTCTTTCTCTTTGAAAATCCTCTTAAGTATTGAACCCACAACGAACATCTTACCTATGCTGTGAAGATCGCTTATGTCAATAACGGTCAATCTCCTCTCCCTCCAGTCTATAGGATTATTTACATGACCGTGAATAAGATTCCTCGTGTGGGTTACCGCATGATCCAATCTTCTTAGAAAGGCATAAACGGTTGAAAGGGAAGCGGTACCGAACCACTCCTTATATGTATCACCCCTATCCTTGGCGGTTTCTACATACTCCCTTAACCTTTCCCTTAAATCCGCAAGACTTTCTATATCCCTGCCAACCTCATCAATAAGTCTTCCTTGAGGGCTCTGTCTTGCCAAATGATAAAGTCTTTCCGTAACCCTGTCTATAACATAGTTGAGAGTAGAAACTCCCTCATCACCCTCCGCAAATAAAAATTTTAGTAACCCTTCCTTGGCAAAATCATACATACTCCATCGGTAAACCTTGACATCCTCAAGCCTTTCCTTTACCGAAGGAACATTACTTCCTTCCTTTTCGGGGGGTGAATAAAATCCCACATCGGTAAAAGGATTCGGATCAAGCCCCATCCTTAAAAATTTTTCCTTGTCATCCTCACCGAAGTTCTTATTTCTCTTATCTATCCAGAAAAGATCCTTACCCTTAACATTGAATATAATTCCGTGGATATTTTTTCTATCATCCGCCTTTTTTAATATGGAGTACATCAAAAAGAGGGCGTAGGAGGTTTTTGTAGCCACCCCGGACATACCAGATATGGATATATGGGCACCTTCCCTACCGTTTACAAAATCATAGTTTATGTAAACCACATCTCCCGTCCTTGAAACACCCGCGGGTATCTTTCTCTTCATAGAATCATAGTACATGGCTTTTTCAAGGTCTTTACCTTTAGCCCTGAAGACGGGATCACCGGGTGAGGGAGGAATAAACACCTCTGGTTCTATTCTTGTAACCGCAACCCGGGCTATATAGGCGGTATTTGCAGGAATCATACCTTTTCCGACAAGTTGTGCATCATAAACAAACTCAACACCTTCCAAGAACTTGGCAACCTCATGAACGATACCGTAAAACTTAACCTTTTCCCCATCCATATCTGTCTCGGTGAAGAGAACTTCATCAAGCTGAACGAAGTAACCCTCTTGAACCCCTACCCAGAATTCAAGGGGATTTGACGGTTTTATCCCTAAAATGATCCCTATTTTTTCCGTAGTCATAATTTAAAATATAGCATTTAAAAAATAGATAAATACACCGTTGAAAATTAACAACAACATACTAAAATTTATTATATAGATGTTATAAGATAAGTTGAGGAGGTTAATATAAAATGTCTTCTGGAACGAAAAAGGACTATTATGAAATACTTGAGGTGCCGAGAAACGCCTCCGAGGAAGAAATAAAAAGGGCATACAGGAGGCTTGCAAGAAAGTATCATCCCGATCTTAATAAAGATCCTTCAGCTCAAGAGAAGTTTAAGGAGATAAACGAAGCATACCAAGTTCTATCCGATCCGGAGAAAAGAAGGTTATACGATATGTACGGTCATGCTGCATTCCAAGGAGCGGGAGGTCAACAAGGTGGAGAAGGGTACACCACAACGGGTGTAGGCTTCGGTGATATAGAGGACCTCCTGAATGAATTTATGAAGGGTTTCGGTTTTGATACCATCTTTGAAAGGGCAACAAGAAGCAGAAAAAGGGAAAGGAGAAGACCTGTAAAAGGAGAGGATATATATCAAAATGTTGAGATAACACTTGAAGAAGCTTACAAAGGGACAACGGTAACCATACCCGTAAGCAGGGAAGTAAGATGTGAAGTATGTAAAGGTTACGGTTATGATCCCTCAAGGGGAGAAAGGGTCTGTCATACTTGCGGAGGATCGGGACAAGTTATTCAAAGAAGTTTTATATTAACAATCTCCCAAACATGTCCCACATGTCACGGAGAAGGGGCAATAAGGGAACCATGTAGAGTGTGCAGGGGAAGGGGTACAGTATCCAAGAGGGAAGAGATTAAGGTAAGAATACCGCCGGGAGTTGACGATGGTTCTAAGCTCGTTGTTGAAGGTAAAGGAAATGCGGGTATATACGGTGGACCAGCAGGTAATCTGTACATTATAGTAAAGGTCAAACCACACAGGATATTTGAAAGAAGGGGTAAGGATCTTTATGTGGATGTAAATATAACTTATCCGGAAGCTGTACTCGGAACCACCCTTGAGGTACCCACTATTGAAGGTAAAAATATAAAAGTGAACATACCGCCCGGAACCTCTCACGGTTCCACTATAAAGGTTGAGGGATACGGTATGCCTTCACTTAAAGGAGATAAGAAGGGAGACCTTTATGTTAGGGTAAACATAGACATACCTAAGCTTTCCTTCTTAAACAAAGTGTTTAAAAATGGCAGAAAGATTGAAAAAATTTTGAAGGAACTTGAGGAGGAACTTCCAAAACCTGAAAGGATCAGAGAGAGGTGATTTATCATGAAGAAGAGGAAGGGCTTTTATACAATAGGTGTGGTTGCAAAAATGTATGATATACACCCCCAGACCTTGAGACTGTATGAACGAGAAGGACTATTAAAACCTACAAGAACAGAAGGTAACACGAGGCTCTATTCGGAAAAGGATCTTGAAAGGCTTGAATTTATTCTCGCACTGACGAGGGATCTCGGCGTCAATCTTGCGGGTGTTGACATTATTCTGAATATGAAAGAACAGATGGAGGAGATGCAGAAACAGATAGACCAACTCGTTGAATTTATACAGAATGAGCTTTCAAAGATTCAAAAGGATGAAAATCCCAATACCATTGTAAAAGTACAAAAGGCAAAGGTAATCTGTCTTAGCGATATAATAAACAGGAAGAAGGAAAAATCAAAGGAAGGAAACTGGTAGAAGGCTTATGAAGGAAAGGATCCTTGTCCATATATGTTGCGCACCCGATCTGCTTTATTTTCTGAAAAGGCTAAAAGAAGATAATCCGGATAAGGAGATAATAGGCTTCTTTTATGATCCTAATATACATCCAAAGGAGGAGTATGATCTAAGGCTTACTGAGACAAAAAGGATATGTAAACTGCTCGGGATTGAGCTTATAGAAGGGGAGTACGATGTGGAAAACTGGCTTGAAGCGATAAAGGGATTGGAAGAGGAACCCGAAAGGGGCAAAAGGTGCCAAGTATGCTTTGATATTAGACTTAAAAGGTCCTTTGAAAAAGCAAAAGAGCTGAATTGTCAATATGTAACAACAACACTCTTGATGAGTCCCAAGAAGGATATAAATCAGCTGAAATTTTCCGGGGAAAATCTTGAATCAGAATACGATATAAAGTTTATAGCCCCTGACTACAGGAAAGGGGGAGGCACTCAAGAGATGTTTCGCCTTGCAAAGGACTACGAAATATACATGCAGGATTACTGCGGGTGTATATACGGTATGATAAATCAGGGAAAGGACATGGTCGTATATACATCCCGCATAAAAGGAAGAAGACCTGGCTCAAGGGAGGAATTTCTTTTCATAAAGAGAATAAAATTCCTTGCGGAATCAAGGGAATTGACAACAAAAGAGATACCCTTTCCCTTCCTCGGATGGATACTTTTAAGCGGTAGTCTTCATGTCAACGATGAACCGGTTGAATCCGTCATAGAACCCTACTCAATGAGCATAAAGGGTATAGTAAAGGGTAAGGTTGAGAGAAAAACTGGTAATGTACTGCATCTAAACCGGGGCTTCGTAAGGATAAAACTCAAAGAAAAAGTGGTGGAGGACATACCTGTAACATTTAATGGTTTGATAAATCCGACCTTTGTAGTTCATTCATCCCTTGAAAGAAAGCTTATGGAAGGTAAGATTAAAGCTACCCTTCAGTCAAGATTTGAAGAGATGAAAAGCATTGTACTTATAATAGGAAGTGAGAATGCGGAGTATCTTATAGGCGTTCCTGCGGATACTCCATCAACAGGTGAAGGTGTTAAACTTGAAGAAGTGGATGATCTTATAAAGCTTTACCATGAAGATATATATAAAGGAAGGTTAGCCATAGTGGTGTTGGGGGCGGAGATAAACGGTAAGTTCGGTTCAAAGGTTTTTGAAAGTACCACGGGCAGAAAGATAGACGGTACAATAAAAAGTCTGGTGAATGGATAAAGAATTCCTTATTAACCTTCTAAAATTAACCATAGGTATAGTATTTCTTGTTAAAGGTGCGGATATATTCATATCGGGCGCCTTGGGTATAGCTAAGAGGATAGGTATTCCCGACTTTGTTATAGGTTTAACCTTGATAGCTTTCGGTACATCACTTCCAGAACTTATGGTAAACATCAAAGCAAGCCTTGAAGGTGCTACGGAAATGACGCTCGGTAATGTGGTGGGTTCAAACATAGCAAACATACTGCTCATACTGGGTATAGCGGGAATAATCAGACCCCTTTCAATCCACAAAACTTTTGTAAAAAAGGAAATACCCCTGAACTTCCTGAGTATACTTGTCCTGTTCGCAATGATAGGAGACAAATTCCTTGACAGCACCGCTAAAGCACTCGTATCCCGCTCCGAGGGTCTTGTCCTTATAACCACCTTCATAGGCTATCTCTACTTTCTTGCCGCATTTATGGAAAAGGAAGAGGTTAACGATGAAGAATTAAAAATGGGTTATATCAAAGGATCCGCTTATGTACTTCTCGGTCTTGCAGGGCTAATACTTGGTTCAAGATGGTCGGTGGAAGGTGGCATAGGAATGGCACTTGTACTCGGAGTTAGTCAGGCGCTGATAGGGCTTTTCCTTATTGCGGTGGGAACTTCCCTGCCCGAACTTATAACATCCGCTGTCGCAGCTTATAGGGGCAATTCCGATATAGCCCTCGGTAATGTTGCTGGGTCAAATATATTTAATATCTCCCTCGTACTCGGTACAAGTTCACTAATCAACCCTATAGTAGTACCAGACAGAATACTGAAGGACATAATTCTTTTAGTAATTGCAACAACTATCCTGCTTATATCAAATTACACGGGAAGGAAATATACGGTTTCAAGATTAGAGGCGACAATTTTCCTCACGGTTTATATATTTTATGCATTATATTCTTGGTACTTTGAGCTTAATTACTAAAGGGAGGTTTTTATGAAAACGGGCACCATTGATCATAAGCGGGTTGTTTTCAATTTTTCAAAGAGGCTTTATGAAAACTTTATATCAAAAAGGGAAGGATTAAGGGAACTTCTTAAGCCTATGAACACTCCCCTTCTTATCTTGGATACAAAGGGTATAAAGGAGAGATACAGGGAAGCCAAAAGACACTTCAGTGAGTTTAATATATTTTATGCGGTCAAGGCTAACGATCATCCATCAATACTTAAAGTCCTTTCTGAGGAAGGAGCTGGTTTTGAGATAGCATCCTCCGCGGAGCTGGAGAAGGTTTTTGAGTATTGTAAAGAACCCACAAGGATAATCTCAAGTAATCCTGTAAAACCTATGGACTTCATCGCCTTTTCTTATCAAAAAGGTATTGATCTCTTTGCGGTTGACTCCTTCACTGAGGTAGAAAAAATAGCGGACCTTGCACCGAGGTCGCGCATATATGTAAGACTTGCTGTACCTAATGAGGGAAGCGATTGGCCCCTTTCGGGAAAATTCGGTGTTGATCCCGAAACCGCCGTTGAGATCCTTGAATACGGAAGGAGTAAAGGCTTAATACCCTACGGCATAACCTTTCATGTCGGCTCTCAATGTAACAATCTCAGAAATTGGTTTATAGCTATAAAGCTTTCTTCGGAGGCATGGAGCAGGGCAAGACAGAAGGGCATTAAGTTGAAACTCTTAAACATAGGAGGGGGCATACCGGTAACATATCTTTACAATGCCCTCTCCATGGAAGATATAGCCTACTATGTAAAAGGCTTATTGAGAAAATACATGATTGAACAACCTGCTGAACTTCACATGGAACCGGGCAGGGGTCTCGTCGGTGATCAGGGAATTATGATAACAAGGGTCATAGGTAAGGCGGTGCGGGATGGTACAAGGTGGATTTATGTTGACACGGGAGTATTCAACGGTCTTGCGGAATCCCTCGGAGGTATAAGATATCCCTTTTACTTGGATAGGGACGGGGAACTGTACGAGTGGACGGTAGGGGGTATATCCTGTGACAGCATGGACATTATAGCAAGAAATGTACCCTTACCGGAACCCGAGGTGGGAGACTATCTGTATATAATGTCCGCAGGTGCTTACACCACCGTATATGCTTCAAACTTTAACGGCTTCCCCGCACCTCAGATCCTAAGTCTATAATGGAAACACCCATCTTTGAATTTTGTGTATAGGAAACCTTTATAACCTTATCCAACACCTTCATAAATTCCTTACAATCCTCCTTAAGGTTCAACTCAAGCATTCTTACCAAGGCATTCTCATCGGAAACCGCTATGCTCACGAGAACTGGTATGCTGAGTTCCGCTATATGCATCAGGGCTATAAGATCTTCCTTACTGTTTACATCACTCGCATATATGAGATCCGGATTTATAAGCATAGCATCCTTTATACCTTCCTCAAAATTATCCACATCAATACCCACCTCCCTTTGGATGACTATTGAATTACCGTGTTTTAGAAGATAGGAGATAGGCCTTTCAATTATATAAATAACTTTCTGCTCTTCCTGATTAATGCTCTTTATTACTGAGTAGGCAAGCAAGTTATTCTTTATCTGGGATATTCCAACTATAACATATATACCACCCGATCCATTAAATATAACCTTTCTTATTTTCCTAAGATCTTCGGGGTTTTCAAGAATCTTTTCTGGCTCTGGTATATCAAAGGGTACCCTCGTTATACTTACAACATAACTTCCCCTCTGGGTTATGTAAGCAACCCTGAATCTCCCTATATTCGGAATACCGAAAGAGAAAAACCCTTCCCTACCCAGGGGACCAAGGGCAACAGGAGTATGGCTCCTTAAAGCAATAAGGGTATCCCTTATATCCTCGGGAGAGAAGGTAACATCCATTACCTTCTTAAGGATATTACCAGTCCTTTCCATAGGTGAAGCCTTGGGAGCTATAATAACCTCCGTAAAATCTTGGGTGGAACTCAGATAATTGAGAAGCTGGGGAGCATAATTCATTTCAGCCCTCCTTTGACCTGCACTGATGATTATTTTACCCCAAGCATTTACAGGTGTGTCCTGCCAGAGTGCGGTTATAATGTTATCCCATGAAGAAATTCTATGTTACAACCCCCATCTACTATGTAAACGATATACCCCATATAGGTCATGCATACACAACCATCTCCGCAGATGTTATAGCCCGTTATTACCGTCTTAAAGGTTACGATGTTTTCTTCTTAACGGGTACGGATGAACACGGTTTGAAAATACAGAAAACCGCGGAAGAGAAAGGAATAGATCCCCAAGAGCTTGTTGACAGGAATGCGGAAAATTTTAAAAGGTTATGGGAGTTTATGGGCATATCCTACTCAAAATTCATAAGGACAACGGATAAAGAACACAAGGAATTTGTTAAAGAAGTTTTCCTAAGAAGCTACGAAAAGGGAGACATATATTTGGGAGAGTATGAGGGATGGTACTGTGTAGGTTGTGAAGAATTCAAGAGCGAAGGGGAGCTGGTAGAAGGAAACAAATGTCCTATTCACCTTAAAGAGTGCGAGTATATTAAGGAACCCTCTTACTTCTTCAGACTTTCCTCCTATCAGGAGAAACTTGAAAACCTTTACAGGGAAAACCCTAAGTTTATAAGACCACTCCAAAGATACAACGAGGTGGTAGCCTTTGTCAAACAGGGATTAAAGGATCTTTCCGTAACAAGACCGAGGTCAAGGGTAAAGTGGGGAATTGAGGTGCCCTTTGATAGGGAACATACCATATATGTGTGGTTTGATGCACTTTTCAATTACATATCCGCCCTCGGAAGTGAAGTTGAAAGATACTGGCCCGCGGATCTGCATATAGTAGGAAAGGATATAATAAGATTCCATACGGTTTATTGGCCCGCCTTCCTTATGTCCTGTGGATATTCCATTCCCTCCTGTGTTTATGCCCACGGTTGGTGGACCGTTGAAGGTAAGAAGATGTCTAAAACACTCGGAAATGTTATCAGTCCCTATGATGTTGTTAAAGAGTTCGGTCTTGATGAAATAAGATACTTTCTGCTGAGGGAGGTACCTTTCGGTAGCGACGGAGATTTCTCCAAGGAGGCTATACTTAACCGAATAAACGGAGAACTTGCGAATGAAATAGGAAACCTTTTCAGCAGGGTAATTTCCATGGGATTGAAGTATAAGGGCGGGAATATAAAGGGAAATAAAGATAACGAATATGAAAATATCAGCATGGAGATACTTGAAAACTACTGTAGGTTCATGGAAGATGTAAGTTTCAACAGGGCTATAGAAGAGGTACTTAAATTTACCTCCTATTTGAACAAGTATGTTGACAGCTCCGCCCCGTGGGAGCTTGCCAAAAGGGATGATCCCAAACTTGACTCTGTTCTTTATACACTGCACGATGGCTTGATCCTAACAGCATATATGATGTACCCTTTCATGCCCAATAAGATGGGGAAGATCTTTGAAGTGTTTTGCATTGATAATTTACCGAGCGGTATAAACCCTTACACATTCAAAGAATACAGGGTAAAGGAAAAGATGATCCTCTTCCCGAAAAGATAATTTTACATATAAGGTCTGAGGGAAAACTCACCCCCTGCTATTTCCTTTATCCCTTCTGATGTCAACACCCTTAAATACCCTTCCGAAGATATACCCTCCAAAATGCCCACGGTAGGAGGCTCCGAGTTAACAATTATCTCCGATCCCTTATAGAGCAACCTTTCTTCAATTTTCTTTCTGATATGTTCAAAACCTTCCTTTTCAAGTACAAAAAGACTTTTCTCTATAAAGTAGAGACTTTTAAGTAAAACCGTCCTTAAGTTAAAAGATCTTCCCTTAGCAATCTTCATGGATACAGCATCTATATCTTCCGGAAACCTCTCCTGATTAACATTTATACCCACACCTACAATAAGCCTTTCTCCGGCTTTCTCTATAAGAATACCAGATATCTTTTTCCCCCCGTGATATACATCATTGGGCCATTTAACTGCGGTGGATATACCCTCATTTTCCAAAAAAGTAGACACACCATACCCTATAACAAGTGGTAGGCAATCTTGTCTTTTTATTTCCTTATACCCCAACAAGAAGCTGAAATATAGTCCGCCCTCCGAAGATACCCACCTTCTGCCGAGCCTTCCTCTCCCCCTTATTTGACGGGATGCAACAACCACAGTACCCTTAGGGAAATTAGCCCTTTTTAATAATTCTTGCGTAGATTCGGTCTCCGACAGCCATACAATACTACCCAACTTCATGTTATATAATCATAATTAAAGGAGGATAAAAAGATGGAAAAGAACATGGCTGGTTGGGACAGAACCCTTAGGGTTGTTCTTGCGGTGATATTCTTGGCATTAGCCTTCTCCCAAGGAGGGGCATGGTGGATACTTGGTATTTTGGGTATCATCTTTTTAATAACATCCCTTGTGGGATTCTGTCCTCTGTATAAGATAGTGGGACTAAAGACAAATAAGGAGGAAGGAACCACCTCCTCTTGAAGATACTGGCTATAGATTATGGAACAAAAAGGGTGGGGGTTGCCATAGGAGACAGCGAGCTTAAAATAGCAAAGCCTTTGTGTGTGTTAAAAAATGACAAGCATGTTTTAGATCATATT
The DNA here is from genome assembly GCA_027037055.1 of Aquificales bacterium. Classification (GTDB taxonomy): domain Bacteria; phylum Aquificota; class Aquificia; order Aquificales; family Aquificaceae; genus WFWF01. The sequence goes on from JALWBR010000018.1 coordinate 55,176, forward strand.
AAAAGACTTATCAAAGAATATTCTATAGAAAGGATTGTTATAGGGAACCCCCTGAAACCTTCGGGGGGTAAAAGTAAGATGTCCGAAGCTGTAGAGGAATTCGCGGATTATCTGAGGAAGGAGATGAAAGGTATTGATATAATTCTATGGGATGAAAGGTATACATCGGAGGAGGCGGAAGAGTACCTTAGGGGTTTGTCTCCCAAAAAGAAGAGGGAGTTAAAGGATAAGATAAGTGCATTCATAATACTTAAAGACTATATGGGGGCAATATGATGGGGAAGAAGGGCAAGCTTTTGACAGCAGTGGGGGTTTTAGTTTTTTTATTAATATCTTTTCTTTTCACACCCGTTTATATCAGAGACAGTGTTCTCGTTGACATCCCTTACGGTACAAGCACCTGGAAAATATCATATATTCTCTACGAAAAGGGCGTTATAAGGAATCCCCTTTCCTTTATACTTTTACACGCAATCAAAAAGGAAAAGCTTGAAGCTGGAGAATACGAGTTTACTGGTTATGTAAGTGTATGGGAAGCCTACGGGAAAATCGCACGGGGTGAGCATAAACTTTACAGAATAGTAATACCCGAAGGGTCGGACATATACGATATAGCAAATATACTTGAGGAAAAGGGTATATGCAAAGGTGAAGATTTTATAAAATATGCAACCTCATACGAGGTTGTCAGAAAATACGGTATATATTCCCATTCAATGGAAGGCTTCCTTTTCCCCGATACCTACTATTTTTCAAAAAATACCCACCCTTTAAAGATAATTGATGTTATGTTTACAAACTTTATGGAAAAGACCGCGAGCCTCAGACCGCTCCTTAAGGAAAAGGGATTAAGCCTTGAAACATGGGTAATAATAGCCTCAATGATTGAAAAGGAAACATACAGAGACAGGGAAAGGCCTCTTATATCAGCTGTTATATACAACCGTTTGAAGAGAAAGATGAAACTACAGATAGACCCGACCGTTATTTATGCACTGAAAAGAAACGGGAAATGGAGGGGTGTACTTCTAAGATCAGACATGGATATAGATGACCCTTACAACACATACAAATACTTCGGTCTGCCTCCCTCACCTATAGCCAACCCGGGTCTTGCCTCCCTTGAGGCTGCTCTTAATCCCGCACCTGTCAATTATCTCTACTTTGTTGCAACACCAGGTGGAAGGCATGTATTCAGCTCTTCCTACAGAAAACATGTTAACCATATAATTAAGATAAGGAAGTATAAAAAGAGGCAAAGATCCTCCTGAGCTCCCTTTTTACAAACTCTTTTGTTCTAAAAAAAATATATGTATCACTGTCCCTTACCCTTTTATATGTTTTATCATAGTAGTTTTCTATGAGAAACCTTATCGCTTCCCTCAACCTTCCTTCCTTCATAAGATGTAAAACATGCTCTGTACCTTCTTTCCCTAAGTACTTATTTATCTTATAAACCGCCTCCATTATATCACCAACATCCGCATTTTTAAGATACTCTTCCTCTATATTCCTTATCCTCCCCTCCAGGGTCGTATTCAGTTCAACCCTGAAACCATTAACGATACTCCTGTAAAGATCCTCTGGCAAATGTATGTTACCTATCCTCCTGCTTTCATCTTCTATAAATAAAACAGTATCTTTAATATTTCTGAGAGTAAAATAAAGATGGGCATCAAACATCTTCTGGGTCGTGTTTTCTCTTATTCCCACCTTTCCGAAAGCGGATCCTCTGTCCTTAGCCAGTTTTTCAAGATCAACAATAGGAAAACCTTCCCTTTCCATATCCCTCAGTAAAGCGGTTTTCCCCACACCTGTTTTGCCCGTCAACACGATAAACTTCTTTTCTTTAATAATCCTCTTCATATCCTCAAGAATATATCTTCTGAATCCACGATAACCGCCTTCAAGCCTCATCACTTTTATGCCAGTTCCGGACAGGAAGGAACACATAGCTTTACTTCTCATCCCTCCCCTCCAACAATAGATAACGATTTGTTTTCCTCTATTCTCAAGTTCTTTAAACCTTCTATAAAAATGGTATAACTTAGGAGAAATAAGCTTTATACCTTCCTCCTTGGCGGTCTCCTGACCTTTTAATCTGTAAACCTCTCCTATGAATCTCTTCTCCTCGTCATCAAACAGAGGTATGTTTACAGCACCGGGTATGTGAAATTCTTCATATTCGGAAGGGCTTCTTATATCAACGAGCAAAAAATTCTCAAAATCACTAATAAGCTCTTCAGGGGTTATTTCCCTGAACATTTACCTTATTATCTGATTCAAAACAACCCTCACTCCCTTAGTACCCGCAACCACATTCACCTGCCCTACAATATCTCCTTTTTGACTTTCCGCGAACCTGCTTTTACTCAATCTTGCCTTCAATATAAGCATACCCCTTATCATCCTCGTTTCATCTATCTTATGCTTTTCGGATATTCTGAACTTGTAAGGAAGCTCGGGATCCTCTACATTAAGAACTGCTATAGGCATAGGTATATTGGGGTCGCTGAGACTTATTATCAGGTATTTTTTGCCTTCGGGAACCTTGTCCTTGAGGTTATCATCAATTACAACAACACCTTCAACAAACTGATTCTTATATTGTTCTATATTTATACCGGGAGGTAGTTTTTGACATCCAAAAATACCGACTATAAAAATAAGAAAAGCCCTTAAGAGTATTCTTTTCATGATCCTATATTATACCTATAATAATATTTTAAGGCACAGCGGGCGTAGCTCAGAGGTGGAGCGCCTGCTTCCCAAGCAGGAGGTCGCGGGTTCAAGTCCCGTCGCCCGCTCTATGATAAAATTCTTTGAATTTAACATAAAAATTGGTTATATTTAATATTAAGTAAAAGGTAAGCTTTATCGGAGATATGTGAAGATGGGAAAGCTGAGGTTAGCTTTCCTTATCGGATCTTTGCTACTTGTAGCTTCATGCGGATCCAAAAGTAAAAGCGGTGAGTCGGCTGAAAAAACTCTAAATTCAAACAACGCTCCTGTAATAGAAAGTTTTTATGTAGATCCTTCAGAGGGATCAGCTCCCCTGAATGTGAAATTTATATGGTCAGTAAAGGATGCGGATAGGGATTCCCTAACATGCTACATAGATGTGAACGGAGACGGAAACCCGGAGTATAGGGTTGTTGAGTGTGAGAATAAATCATCCCAGACTCATACCTATAAGGTATTAGGTCAATACAAGGTTATATTTTCCGTAAGTGATGGAAAAACAAAAGTAGAGAAAACATCACAGGTTAATGTTAAAAACGATCCTCCCCTAATAGAGAACTTTACCGCATCACCATCTTCTGGATCCGCACCCCTCACCGTTACCTTCTCATGGAAAGTATCAAACAGGGACGGAGATCCTCTGACCTGCTATTTAGATGTTGATGGTGACGGAAATAACGAATACAAAATAAATGATTGTGATAAAAATACATCCATAAACCACACTTATACCGGGAAGGGAAGTTTTAATGCAAAACTGTCTGTGAGCGATGGAATGGATATAACCGCAAGCCTTATCACCATTAACATAAACAACTATCTACCCGTTATAAGCAGTTTCTCCGCATCCCCGAACACGGGCCCTGTACCTCTTGATGTAACCTTCTCATGGTCGGTCAGCGACCTGGACGGAGACCCAGTAATATGCTATATAGATGTTGATGGGGACAACACCGACGATTATACGGTAAATGATTGTACCGTAACAAGCTCCCAACTACACACTTATCTTAACGAAGGAATTTACCAGGTTAAGCTAACCGCTTATGATGGTACAGATTACAATACAGCGTACCTCAATATACAAGCGTCTCCCTCATGGATCCTCAATGTAGGAAGCGGTAATTTGGAAGTATTAAGGGATGTAGCCCAGCTACCCAACGGCGATTTTGTTATAACGGGTTATTATTCAAAATCAAGGGGCGCCTATGAGATGATTGTCGGAAAAATAAATCCGGATGGCACGGTGGCATGGATAAAACAGATAGGTGACGGTACAAGTAACGAAGATAGCGGATGGAGAATCTTACCTACACAAGACGGAGGATTTATAGTAGCAGGTGTAACAAGAAGGCACCGAGGCGTAGCGGATATATGGATCGTGAAGTTTGATTCATCAGGCAACATTATATGGGAAAACTCCTACGGTGGTCAATATGCGGACTATGGATTTCATATAATAGAAACCTCCGACGGCGGTTTCCTTGTTACAGGCAGCAGTATTTCTTATTCTAACAGTGAAGATATATGGATACTTAAGCTCAACGGAGACGGAACGGTAAACTGGCAGAAAGTTATCGGAGGCGCCGGTACGGATAAGGCTTACTCCGCGGTTGAAGATTCTGGGGGCAACTATGTCATAACAGGGTATTACAGCACATCCCAAGGAAGCGAAATATGGGTATTAAAGCTTTCCACAAACGGCAATATAATATGGCAAAAAATTTTCGGAGATAACTCAACAGGTATGGAAGTGGGAAGATCGGTCACAGCCACATCAGACGGAGGTTACCTAATAGCAGGTACAACAGATTCATACGGTAACGGATCTAAGGATTTACTGATTATAAAACTTGATAAAAACGGAAATCTTATGTGGAGCAAAGTTTACGGAGGTGCAGGCTCAGAGAATGCCTATACGGTGATTGAAACATCTGACGGTGGGTACATTGTTGCAGGTGCAACCGATTCCTTCGGTGCAGGATTGAATGATGGATGGCTGATCAAAATAGATAATAACGGCACAATAGTTTGGGAAAAAACCTACGGGGGAAGCGCAAATGATATCCTCTGGTCAGTAAAAGAAACACAGGACGGAGGATTTGTGGCAACCGGTTACAGCGTATCTTTCAGCGGTAATCTTGACATGCTTATAATAAAAGCGGGAAGGGATGGAAGGGTGAAAAGCTGTACCGCCGTGGGTACAGGGTCATCCAATACCATTGATATAACCCAAAACCTGCAAGTTAGTATACCAACTATAACCGTAAACTCATCAAATACAACACCTCTAAATGAGACTTCCAATTCCGCACCTCTATCTCTTAACCCCGTTACCATCTGCCCTGCTATTTAGGACAACTTATTGCAACCTATCTCTTTTTGTAAGATAATAAGATAGATTTTCTGGGGTACACTATGGGAAAAAGAAAAATACATATAACGGATGTGTCCTTAAGGGACGGCATACAAAGTCTTTTAGCTACAAGAGTCAGAACGGAAGATATGATTGAAGTACTGAAGATTTTAGATAAGTGCGGTTTTTGGTCCCTTGAGGTGTGGGGAGGAGCCACCTTTGATGTTTGTCTCAGATATCTAAAGGAAGATCCGTGGCATAGACTCAGAAGATTTAAGGACACTGTCAAAAATACAAAATTGGAGATGCTTCTGAGGGGTCAAAATATAGTAGGCTACAAGCACTACCCGGATGATGTGGTTGAAGCTTTTGTAAAAAAGGCTATTGAAAACGGTATAGAAGTCTTCAGAATATTTGATGCCCTTAATGATGTAAGGAATATGAAAAAATCCATTGAGGTAGCCAAGAAAGAAGGAGCGATAGTAAAAGGCGTTTTATCTTACGCCATAAGCCCAGTACATACGATTGAATATTATGTTAAGGTTGCAAGAGAACTGGTGGATCTGGGGGTTGATATAATTTCAATAAAGGATCAAGCGGGTCTGCTGTCTCCAAAGGTTTCATACGATCTTGTTTCCGCCTTAAAATCAGAGTTTAACCTTCCCGTTCACCTGCATACCCAAACTACAGCGGATCTTGCTGAGATGGCTCAACTTAAGGGAGTTGAAGCGGGAGCGGATATGATAGATACATGCTTCTATTCTCTATCATGTCAAACCTCCCATCCCCCAGGTGAAACCATGATTTATATCCTGAAGGAATTCGGCTATGAAGTTGACATAGACGAAAAGCTTTATAAAGAGGCGGGGGATATTATGAAATCTATAAGAGGTAAATATAAAAAATACGATGTACTTCCTCCCTATCCGGATGTAAATGTCTTAATACATCAAATACCCGGAGGAATGATAACAAACTTTATAAATCAACTGAAGGAACAAAATCTTGAGGATAAGCTTGAAGAGGTACTTGAAGAAGTCACAAGGGTAAGGGAAGATCTTGGCTATCCTCCCCTTGTAACTCCAACAAGTCAAATAGTCGGTACGCAGGCCTTTTTAAATGTTATACACGGTGAAAGATACAAGGTTGTAACACGGGAGACAAAGGATTATGTAAGGGGGCTTTATGGTAAGCCACCCGCTCCCATAAAGGAGGAGATAATAAGGAAAATCCTCGGAGATGAAGAAACCATATATGATAAAAGGCCCGCGGATCTACTTGAACCCTGTATGGATAAAATAAAGGAGGAAGCTGTTGAGGCAGGGGCAAAAACGGAGGAAGACATTATAACTTATGCCATACTTCCCGTTGTTGCAAGGGAATTCTTTGAGTGGAGGGAAAAGGCGGAAAAGGGAGAGGTGCCTTCCGTTCCTGTTGAGGAAAGTGTAACGGAAGAGTGTAATGAAAAGGCACCCGTTGAATTCACCATAACTGTTCACGGGGAACAATACCATGTTCAGATAGCGGGAAGGGGAGAGGCAACACCCGAGGGAAGGACCTTCTTTATAAGGCTTGACGGTCAACTTGAAGAGGTTATGTTACAACCCATAAGAGAAATAGAAAGTAAGGGAGCGCCTTTCGGAACATTGCCGGAAGGTTCCCTCGTAAAGCCCAAGAGACCTAAACCCCGTACACTCGGCGATGTAGCATCTCCTATCTCCGGCAAAGTGGTAAACATAAAGGTATCAAGGGGTCAAAAGGTTAAGGAGGGTGATGTCCTGTTAGTTGTGGAAGCAATGAAGATGGAAAATGAAATCCACAGCCCTGTTGACGGAGAAGTTGAGGATATACTTGTAAATGTGGGAGAATCCGTAAATCCCGATGAAGTTCTGATAAGGATAAAACCGGAATTTGATAAATGAAGGTAACATTGGCACTTCCGAAAGGAAGGCTGTTTGAGGAATCCGTAGATCTTCTCATAGGTAAAGGTATTATTAAGGAGAGAATAGAAGAGGGCAGAAAGCTTATAATTGAAAAGGATAAATTAAAGATAATACTTGCAAAGCCCTTTGATGTTCCCGTATATGTTGAAGAAGGTGTTGCGGATATAGGTATAGTAGGCAGGGATGTTTTACTTGAAAAAAAACCAAAAGTTTATGAGTTCGGGGATCTCGGAATAGGAAGGTGTAAAATAGTTGTAGCGGGAAAGGAAAATGATAAGGAAAAATATAAAATATCCCCATATATAAGGGTAGCTACGAAATATCCTAATTTGACAAAATCCTTCTTTGAAAAAAAGAATGTAAAGGCGGGTATCATACACCTGAATGGGTCCGTTGAGCTTGCACCCATATTGGGACTTTCTGATTTTATAGTTGATCTCGTTCAAACGGGAAAAACCTTACGAGAAAATAATCTAATCATTATTGAAGAAATAAGTGAATCAACGGGTGTACTTATAGGAAACAGGGTTTCCTTTATAGCAAAGAGGGAGTTAATTGTAGATATCATCCGTAAGATCTTTTCCATTTAAGTGTTATATTTATAAACTCATTGAAGATATGATAAGAGTCGTGGGGTCCGGGAGAATTCTCTGGATGAAACTGCACCGAATAAATAGGCATGGTTTTGTGTCTTATACCTTCAACGGTTTCATCCAAAAGATTTATGTGGGTTATTTCTATATCGTTTCCTATACTGCCAGGATCAATAGCATAGTTGTGATTTTGAGCGGTTATCTCTATACTGCCGGTAAGCAAGTTTTTTACTGGGTGATTACCGCCGTGATGCCCGAATTTAAGCTTGTATGTTCTACACCCCAAAGCTATACCGATAATCTGATGTCCGAGACATATACCGAGTATGGGTATTTTCCCCGCATATCTGTTAACAATATCTATTCCCTCCTTTACCCTTTCTGGATCACCAGGTCCGTTTGACATAAGAAGGGCATCAGGCTTAAATTTTTCAATTAATTCAAAAGCCTTAAAATAAGGTATTATCACCACCTCAGCACCGTGATCCCTGAGTTTCCTTTCAATGTTCTTTTTATATCCGAAATCAACTATACCTATAAGAGGTCCTTTGCCAGCTTTAGTACTCTGAAAATCATACCTTTCTGGAACAACTTCCCTGACAAGATCAAGCTCGGAGATGGAAGGTATCCTCTTAGCTTTGTTGACAACCTTTACGGGATCCAGCTCCTTTGTGGATATTACACCCCTTACAACCCCTTTATCCCTTATCCTCTTTACCAATGCCCTCGTATCTATACCCTCAATACCTACTACTCCGTACTCTTTAAGGAACTCATGAAGACTTTTTTTAGCACGCCAGTTGCTATAAAACCCGAAAGCTTCCCTTACCACAAAGCCCCTAACATGAACGGACAACGATTCAAAGTCCTCCTCATTTATACCGTAATTACCTATCTGGGTATAAGTCATAACGACTATCTGACCCCTGTATGAGGGATCGGTAAGAATCTCCTGATAACCCGTCATTGATGTATTAAAGATCAGCTCACCTTCCGTTTCACCTTCCGCTCCGAAGGATCTTCCTATGAAGTAAGTTCCGTCCTCAAGACCGAGTATAGCCCTCTTACCCGACACAATTAGATTATAACAAGTTTTTATAAAAAAACTAAAAAACCGATTTATATTTCTTGATATGCGGGTAAAATTGAGTAAGCAATCCATCTTTAATACCCAAGGAAACAGAGTTGGAGCTGAAGTTTTTCTTCACTCCACAGATAAGCCTCATAACGGTGTTTCATCAAACAGACTTATATTCATCATGATAAAGAGTATAGCGGAATACGGAGTCACGAGGATTGACGATGGAAGGAAGATATTTATAAGGATACCCTTAGACAGCCTGCTAATGAAAATATTTGACCTCATAAACCCCTTCTCCGTAATATATAAGCTCTACCCGCCCTCCGTAAGCAACAGTACCATAGTGCTATCAAAGGTCATAGGCGTTATAAAAAAGCTAAAGGCGGAAGGTGCGGATTTCATAATACCTTTCCAGATGTACGAATCAAGTCCGGAGCTCGGGGAAGCCATTGATATCATTGAATTCACTCCCTCAGAACTCAACATTGAAAGGGTAAGTACAGTAAAAGCAAACAAGAAAAAAATACTTGTTACAAACATCAAAAATAAAGAAGACCTGCAACTCGCTCTTAAAATGGGAGACTTTGTTTCCGGTCCAGCGGTTGAAGAACCAAGGCTTCTTAAAGAAATAAAGCTTTCCCCCTTTCTCAGAAGCACCTTACTGCGCCTGCTTACCCTCCTAAATACATCGGAAGACATAAAAGAGTATGCGAAGGTAATAGAAACGGATGCGGGTATGTCAGCAAAACTCTTAAGATTCGTAAATTCCGCTTACTTTTCAATACAATCTCAGATAAAGAGTATTGAACAGGCAGCAGCATTCTTCGGTTTGAAACAGCTCAGGAACTTTATACTCGTAATATCCATAAACGATTATGCAAGTGTAGGTGATACGAAGGTGTGGAAGAAATCCCTGATAAGGGCAAAGATAATGGAAGGTCTTGCAAAAAAGAAATATCTTCAACTCGCAGCGGAAGCATACCTTGCGGGATTATTTTCCCTCATTGATGAACTTATTGAGGAGGATAAAATCTCTTTCCTTAGGAGGGTTAATGTAGGAGAAAATATAATCTCCGCTTATACGGATAAAACATCCCCTTTGGGTATTCTGCTTCACTATGCGGAGATATTGGAGAACAACAGTACGAGGATTGTAGCGGATGAATATGATACAAGTCTTCCCGTCTTGGATGAGATTACGGAAAGATTTGGTATTTCCAAGGATGAAATTATAAATATAGTAAAACTGAGTTATATTATGGCTGATACGGTTATTCATCTTTAACAGGTAACAGATTGTTTTTTAATCTCTCCACCACATCCTTAAAAGGAAGGGGAGGGCTGAAAAAGTAACCTTGAGCCTCGTCACACTGCCACAGCTTCAAAAAAGTAAGCTGTTCCTCCGTTTCAACTCCCTCCGCAGTCGCCTTAAGTCCGAGATTGTGAGCTATGGCTATTATTGTCGTTGTAATGGCAACATCATTGGGGTCGGAAATTATATCACCTATAAAGGACCTGTCTATCTTAAGCTTATCAACGGGGAAATATTTAAGATAATTGAGGGATGAATAGCTCGTACCGAAATCATCCACCGCTATGGTAATACCCATTGATTTCAGTCTGTTAAGAACCCTCATAGCTTCCTTTTTATTCTTTATCAATGTGCTTTCTGTTATCTCAAACTCCAAAAGATCGGGAGAAAATCCAGTTTCCGTAAGGATGTATTCAACCTTTTTATCAAAATCGGGAGAGGACAGCTGATTTGATGATATGTTAACCGCTATCCTAAGTCTGTAACCCATATCTTCAAGGATCTTGCCGTGGGAACATGCCTGTCTTATAACCCACTCACCCAAACTTTCTATAAGATCCGATTCCTCCGCAACCGTTATAAATTTACCAGGCAAAAGCAAACCGCTCTCGGGATTATACCATCTAAGCAAAGCCTCAAAGCCCACAAGTTTATCATCCTCCAAACTGAACTGGGGTTGGTAGTGAAGGTAAAGTTCATTTTTGACTATAGCTTCTCTAAGTTTGCCCTCAATATAAAACCTTTCGCTCACCCTTATATTCAATTCACTCGTATAAAACTGGTAGGTATTCCTACCTATTTCCTTCGCGTGATGCATAGCCATATCCGCATTTTTGAGAAGGATATCCGGATCAACCCCGTCAATAGGGAATACGCTTATGCCTATTGTTACCGTTATATAAAGTTTCTTGTTCTCTACAAAAAAGGGCTGGGAGATCCTCTCTATTATACTTTCCGCTATTAACTTTATAGAATCAATGTCCTTTAATCCACCCTTAACCATAACAAACTCATCACTTCCGAATCTGGCTACCATTGAATCGTTATTTACAGAAGAAGCTAACCTTTCCGCAAACAGCTTCAATAATCTGTCTCCGAGCTCATGGCCCATTGATTCGTTGACTATTTTAAAGTTATCTATATCAATAAAAAGAACTGCTACCTTCTCATTCTTAATTTTTGCATTGTAAAGCATCTGGGCAAGATGGTTGTAAAGCAAAGCCCTGTTCGGTAATCCAGTCAACAGATCATAGTAAGAGAGGGATCTGAGGTTGGATTCCAAGCTTCTTTTCTCCGTTATATCCTGAACAACAAATATATATCCTATGGTTTCCCCATCAGCCATAACCTTGGAGAGGATGGCATCGCATGTGTACATATAACCGTTAGGATGAATACCCACAACCTCACCCACCCACAATCCCTGGTTATTCACAATCTCCCATACCTCTTTAAAAGTGGGTAATCCTTCCCATTTAAGATCAATATTTTCCAGCTTATTCCTTATAAGCTTCTCATAAGACAACCCAGTTATCTCATAAAAGGCTTTGTTCACCCCTTCTATGCAACCTTCACTATTGAGAATGACAACTCCTTCCTTCATACATTCAAGTATCTTTGACATAAAGTATGTCTTCCTTTTGAGACTGTTTATTATTTTTTCATACTCTTCCATGGGATTTATATAATCGGACAACATAAAAACTGTTTAATCAAAGGATTTCCTTGAATCTTCTAAGAATAACCGTAACTAACAACATGAAAATGATTAAGGGAGCGCCGAGGGTGTAACATCCCTTTTCAACCTTTTTAACTACAGTAGGTTTCTCAACACCGTGAGTTCCCCTTAGTTTTAACTTAATATCAGTATTAAAAGGTGTTTTTATCCTTATAATCATATTTCCCTCATAGTAACCGGAAACCGTAGGTTTAAACTCCACAACCACACTGCAGGTTTCTCCTGATTTTAAATATTTTCCGCAGTCGCTGTTTGATATAACAAAGTGTTTTCCATCATCCGTACTAATACCTTCAATCTCAATATCGGATGATATATTATTGGTAACCTTCACGGTTGAAGAACCCTTGGTTTCAAAGGTAACCTCGGGAGGGTCAAAGGAAAGAATTGGGTTTTCATCTCCTACTCCCGTCAAATTGACTCTCACAATGGGGTTATCTGGATCACTGGACGGTATGTAAAGGACATCATCCAAAACCCCGCCCTCGGAAGGTTCAAAAACTACCCATATATTGCATGTTTCTCCAAAATACAACATCTTCCCCGAACATTCATCCCTTATTATCTTAAAATTAACACCCTGTTCAAATACTATTAGTCCTATGGAAAGATAATAGGTACCCTTATTTGATACTGTAAACACTGCAGGTTCTGAAGGAAATCCTATCTTTTCACTACCGAAATTGTAATTTACAGGTATAACCTCAATCTTTTCAGGATTGGATGAACCGGTATACCCTTCCGCCAAAATCCTTACAATGTATGGATTTTCATCGGGATCGTTAGATTCAATCACAAAATTAAAGAACTGAACCTTTTCCGCCTTTGGATTGAATACAATGAATATTTGACATGCCTCACCAGGAGATAATATAATGGGGGGGTATCCGCACATTTTCCCTGAAACCTTTTCATACAATATCCGAAATTCTCCGAGGGAATCACCTTCTATTCTAATGTCCGTTATCCTGAGATTTTCCTTTCCGACATTTGCAATGGTTACAGTCCGCTGAACCTCGCCTCCTATAAATGTACTTAAGTTATAAATATCACTCACATCAATATCGGGTTCCATCACATCCACAATCCCCGCAAGTGGTATAAGCATTGGGCTTTTATCCGCATCATTACTTTCAATAACAAGATTTCCAGCATAGTTACCGGAAGTTGCGGACGAAAAGGTTATACTCACAGCACATCCTTGTCCCTTGGACAGGTTGCTACAGCTATGACTCACCGAAAAGGAGGAATTGTCCGTTGATATATTTGTGAAGGAAAGATTCCCTTCACCCAGATTATAAACCGTAAGATTATAGGTGATTGAATCTCCGGGGAAAACTGTTCCTAAATAAATCTCGCTCGTTTCAGTATGTATGTAAGGGAAAGGAGTATTCACATATTCATAAGCACCAATGTCTGGTGATACCCTCTCGTTACCCTCAATATCCTCCGACGGTATTTCCGGATCACTGGATAAACCCGCATCTACAAGGGGTGATGTGCCTTGAAGAGAGAAATCTTCAGCCAAAGGATCTACAAACAAGGGATCTTCCTTTAAATTGTTAGCATGATTGTAGTTTGAAGTATCAGTTATAACAAGATCCCCTGAAGTAGGATTGGAAAAATCCGCATTCACTCCGAGATTGTTGTTAAACAGAGATATCTCGGAACCTCCACCTTCTATATAAAGATCGTTTCCGTCGTTCGTAGCGGAGTTATTCCACAGTATATTGTTATAGATCCTCAGTATTGCATCGCTACCTTTAAGCTTAATATAAGCTCCTCCCCCCTTATTACTTGAGTTGCCATAAATTGTATTGTTAACAAGTATCAATGTACCCGTTTCCGTTTCCATATACATTCCACCGCCCAGGTTTCCATTATTACCGTATAAGAGATTGTTTACAGCCCTTACACTTCCGTCCTTATTACTTATATATAAACCCGCACCACTACTATTTTTAACCCTGTTGCCCCTTAAGATTAAAGACCCGTATAAAGATTCTATCCTTATTCCGATACCACCACCGTTTGAAACAACATTATCAGAAACATATACATTACCGCCTGGTACTCCTATATAAATAATTTCCGAAGATGAAGGAATATTGTTGAGATCAACTTTGTTAATTCTAATCTCCACATCCCCACTAACACTCTTAATACTTAAAAAGCTTGAGGAGTATGTACCGCCGCTTAGTACATTGTTGTTAAAAACAATACTTCCGTTGTCACTTATAAGCTCAACTCCCTTATCTCCCACACCGTTTCTGAATTCACACCCCGTTACCTTAATATCTCCCCCGAAGGTTCTGATAAACAAAAAGGCGGGTACTCCTCCTGTGGATATACCGCCTTCAAATATTATGTCCTTTATCTCAACTATGGAGTTTGTATCTTCACCGCCCAAATATATATAAAACAGGTGTGTATTTCCCGCTCCGCTCAGTACCGGTTTATTCGTCGGGTCTTCCGCTCTGAGAATAAGACTCCCAGATACCGCAGGTATATACTCAAGAGGTTCACTGAGATTGTATGTACCTGGTCTCAAAAGTATTATAAATTCACCGCCCCTTTCCTCCGCCAAGATTAAAGCCATACTTAAGCTACACAAACCGTCGGAACAGTCACTGTCTCCTCCCGGCTCAACCCTTATAACATCCGCTAAAGATAAAGCAAAGGAAAACAACAAAAGTAAAAATATCTTCCCCATCGTTTCCCTCTGTTTATTTCATTTTTAGTTCCACCTCATAAACTCCCTCTCCGGTGTTATCAACAGCCCTCATCTGCCTTATCTCAATACCTTCCCTCTCCAATCTATAAATTATATCGGTCAGCTTAAATATATTAACCGATTTTATATTAACCATAAAAATATCTTCAATACCGGAGATTGATTTTACCTCCACACCCGCATTCTTAAAAAATTGATTAAGAAAAACCTCATCCACTTCCCTCCTTTTCTGATTACCAAAATTCTTTATAAGGAAGGAAATTTCTTTATATCTTGCATACTCCCTATTTATCGCATTTCTTATTTCAGAGTAATTAAGATAAACAACGAAGTAACCGCCTATCAGTATCAATATAAAAACAACATTTACAATCCGCTTATTTAGATAAAACTCCATATATATAATATTAATTGCATGTTCTACGAAACGATAGATGACATCACCGCGGATGCGGGTATCCGTGTAAGGGCTAAAAACCTTAGTGAGCTTATATGTAAATCCATAATTGCCACCTTTAATGAGATAACGGATGTGGAAGACATAGATACGGATAAAGAATACACAATTGAGGTATCTTCACCCCTGCCCTACGCCCTTGCGGATATAATAAATGAAGCCCTCATAATACACGAAACAGAAAACTTTATTGCAAAGGAATGTAAAGTGCTTGAGTTAGTAGAAAATAAAATAAAAGTTTTGCTTAAAGGGGGTAGGTTTGATCCCGAAAGGCACAAATCAAAGCTTGTTATAAAGGCTGCAACCTATCACAGATTAAAGGTTGAAAAGATAAACGGAGAATACATAGGAGAAGTCATATTTGATATATGATGGGAAGGATAAGGGCATACCTTGAGCTTGTCAGATTTGAACATACAGTATTTGCCCTGCCTTTCGGACTTTCAAGTCTTATACTTCTAACGGAAAGCATGCCGAGTTTAAGAGAAATCATCCTAATAATACTAGCCCTCATATTTGCAAGGACAGCGGGAATGGCTATAAACCGGATAGTGGATGAA
Source organism: Aquificales bacterium (assembly GCA_027037055.1). Lineage (GTDB taxonomy): Bacteria > Aquificota > Aquificia > Aquificales > Aquificaceae > WFWF01. The sequence goes on from JALWBR010000018.1 coordinate 70,692, forward strand.
CCTTATGACAGACTAAACCCGCGAACAAGCTCATGGCCCCTTGTTTCTGGCAAAGTAACCAAGAAGGAAGCTTATTTTATAGCAGGGCTATCATCAATTCTTTTTATGATCACAGCATACTTTCTTAATAAGCTCGCTTTTCTTCTTTCACCTGTTGTTATAGGTCTTTTAATTCTTTACCCCTACGGTAAAAGGTTTACCCATCTGCCCCACTTTATCCTCGGAGCGGTTTACTTCCTGATACCAATCGCAATAGATGTGGCATTGAATACCCGTATATCTTTATTGTCCGTTGTAATGGGAGTAGGTATGGCTTTCTGGGTTGCAGGTTTTGACATACTTTATGCCTTACAGGACTATGAATTTGATAGAAAAGTGGGTCTTAAATCCATTCCCGTAAAGATAGGAATAAAGAAAGCGCTACATGTGTCCGGACTTTGCCATACTATAACCTTTTTTTCTCTACTTTTGGTAGGTGTTATTGACAATCGTCTCGGTGCTTTTTACTTCTTCAGTATGTTCATTTTTCTTCTTCTTTTTATATATCAACGGAAACATCTCAAAGGGGAAGTATTCTTTACAGTAAACGGTTATATAAGTATCATTTATCTTTGTGTTGTAATTATTGATGTTTTTCTTCTAAGGGGTTAAAAATGGGAAGTATTTTTCTCGTTGTATTTGGCATATTAATGTACCTCTTGGGTTACTTTGTTTATGCAAAATACTTAGCGGAAAAGATATTTAAGCTTGATGATAATAATAAAACCCCAGCGGTTGAATACAGGGACGGTGTGGATTATGTACCCACCAACAAATACATACTGCTCGGTCATCACTTTACATCCATAGCGGGCGCGGGACCCATCGTAGGACCAGCCATAGCACTTATATGGGGATGGTTACCAGCCCTCCTGTGGGTTGTCCTCGGTGCTGTTTTTATGGGAGCTGTTCACGACTTCGGAGCATTGGTTACCTCAATAAGGAACAAGGGGCAATCAATAGGAACCATAATAGGATATTTTGTTAACGAAAGGGCAAGATTACTGTTTATGTTCATAATTCTCGCCCTCGCCATTCTCGTTAACGCAGTTTTCGCCTTCGTAATAGCAAAACTGCTCGTATCTTATCCGTCCGCAGTACTACCCGCATGGATAATAATACCTATAGCAATATTCTTTGGTTATTCCATTTACAAAGGTAAATTTAATTTTCTAATTCTCAGTATTTTCAGTGTACTGTTACTGTACCTTACCATATTCATAGGCACTTACATACCTATTGATATAACACCTGTTGCAAATGTATTAGGAATGGAACCTTTGATGCTATGGATAATAATGCTTTTTATTTACACCTTCTTTGCTTCTTCCCTTCCCGTGTGGTTACTTCTACAGCCGAGAGACTTTTTAAATGGCATACAGCTTATAATAATACTCATCCTTTTATACAGCGGTGCGGTTATAGGAAACCCGCCCATTGTTCTCAATGCTGTAAACCTCAGCCCAGAAGGAGCTCCCTCCCTTTTTCCATTCCTATTTATAACAATAGCCTGCGGTGCTTTAAGCGGTTTTCATTCCTTAGTATCCTCAGGTACCACATCAAAGCAACTATCCCGTGAAAGGGATGCAAGATTTGTAGGTTACCTCGGATTCTTAGGTGAAAGTTCCCTTGCCCTTGCGGTTATAATAGCATGCTCCGCAGGTTTTGCATTAACCTCATCAGAAAAACTTCAAGTCATTTACTCCTCATGGGCTCAAGCAAGTTCAAGTGCAAATGCCCTCTCCGCGGTAGTTGAAGGAGGAGCCAACTTGTTTACATTCCTCGGGATAGACAGAAATATCGGGATTGTTATGATAACAACTATGATTATCTTATTTGCAGCTACAACTATGGACACAAGCGTTAGGATACAGAGATATATAATAAATGAGCTCGGTAACATATACGATATAAACCCGCTTAAAAACCCTTGGATCGCTTCATTTATAGCTGTTTTTACCTCAATGCTACTTGTACTCTCAAAGGAAGGTGGTAAAGGGGGACTTATCTTCTGGCCCGTCTTCGGAGCTTCTAATCAGCTATTGGCAGGGCTGGCATTTTTGGTCATCCTGCTTTATATCAAAAAGACTGGCTCAAAGACTACATTCATACTTATCCCCATGATATTCGTGTTTATTACAACGACCGTAGCCCTTACTATGAATGCTTACTCCTTCTTTCTCAAAGGAGACATGCTCTTAGTATTCACAAGTCTTATTATTCTCCTTTTAGCCCTCTGGCTTATTTTTGAATCCGTTTTATCTTTATACAGGAAAAATGCTTGAGAATATCCTGAAAGAAATTTACAGGGTAAAGTTAGGCAGTAGCTTCGCAAGGGAAGTATCAAAACAAGAAGAGATATTCGTAGCCTTCCTACTTATGGATTTTTACGGATTACCCAACCCAGTTAAATCACTTGCTGTTGAATACATTCCCTTAATGATGGAATCCTTCCACCGCTGGCATAAATCACTGGGTATGGAAAAATCTCCCCTTGAATGGCTCAGGTGTTGCTAAGTAAATATTCAAGGCAAAGCCTTACACCAAAACCCGTAGCTCCCTTCTGATAGTAAAAGAAGTCCTCCTTGCTGTAAGCGGGTCCCGCTATATCAAGATGAGCCCATTTAATACCTTCTCCTACAAACTCTTGAAGAAACATGGCTGCAGTTATTGCCCCACCGTATCTACCTCCGGAGTTGACAACATCAGCCACATTTGACTTTATCTTCTTTCTTAACCTTTCATCATCCAGAGGTAATCTCCATATCCTCTCTCCCGTTTTCCTTGAAGCCTCCTCAAGGGATCTTGCAAGTTCATCATCGTTGGAGAAAAGTCCAGCGGTGTACTCTCCGAGGGCTACCATACAGGCACCCGTAAGTGTTGCCATGTCTATTATAAGATCCGGTTTCAAATCGGAAGCGTACGATAAAACATCTGCAAGGGTTACCCTTCCCTCCGCATCCGTATTGTCTATCTCTATTGTTTTACCGTTCTTCGCCCTTATTATATCGTCAGGTCTGTAAGCACTGCCTCCAGGCATGTTCTCCGCAGCACCTATAAGCCCGTGAACCTCCACATCAGGTTTGAGCTCCGCCACCGCCTTCATGATGCCAAGTACCGCACAAGCCCCCGATTTATCTATCTTCATAGTCCTCATGTAGTCCCCGGGTTTTATATTCAACCCTCCGCTGTCAAAGGTCAAACCCTTACCTACAAAAACAATCTTTTTCTTAGGTTTTTCCGGCTTATAGATAATATGTATAAAGCGAGGAGGTGTTGAGGATCCCTTTCCCACACTGTACAGGGCTAACATACCCATTTCTTGAATATCCTTTTCATCATAAACTTTACATTCAAGACCCTTTTCTTCCGCAAGTTTCTTGGCAATCTCCGAAAGGGTAACGGGATTTATTACATTTCCTGGTTCGTTAACCAAATTCCTCGCATAAATCTGGGCTTCTGCAAATATCTTTCCCAGTCTTATATTTTCCTCATCACCCTCATATAACCCCACCTCTTCCACACCTTTTTTGTTTTCATTATCCTTCTTCGTTTTATATTTATCAAATTCATAGTTTCCAAGAAGTACACCCTCCACAACCGCCCTTTCCTTATCAACTCCTATAAAAAGCCCCCTTCTATACTTATCCTTCTTCATCTGCCTTACTCCTATGGCGGAGGCCCTTCTGTATATCTCTTCATCAACCGATTCCTTCTTTCCCACACCCACCAAGTAAACGGATTTTACTTTATCCCCTAAGGGAATCTTTAAAAGCTTATCCTTTTCTCCTTTAAAATTTTCTGCTTCTATAATTCTTTTTAAAATTTTCTTATTATCTTCCCGCAACAAATCAAGGACTGAAAAATCACCTTCTGGAACAAAAAATACAAGGCAGTCACCTTCATACTCATTTATACCGCCTTTATAAGAAACAACATCCATTCCCTTCAACCTCCTTAAACTGAGGGACTGGTAATCTATAATACACTAAATTTTTCCCTCAATTCTTTATAATCCATCCGTGTCCTGAAACCCTCCCCGGAAAAGTGGGTCCTTACACCTTCTACCTCCTTTAAAACCCTATCTAATGACGGAACCTTGTTTTTCTTCAACACCTTAGCCAGTGAAGAAAGGGTATAAAAAAAGGGGACATTTACTTTTGACTCTTCTTTAATTAAATTAAAAATCTTCTTTGTTTCCTTTGAAACATTTACATAACCTATATCTTTAGCAAAATAATCCACAACATCTTTACTGGAAATTGGACCTATCCAAAGGGGTCCTGCATAATCAAGCATCTCTCCGCATAAAGGACACATAAGCATACTACACCTGTCCCTCAAACAAGCCCTGTACAGACAAGCGTGACAGAATACAATATAGCCCGTATTCTCACGGACATTTCTATTAGTCAGTTTTGCCCCTTTATCCTTAACAAGGAAAACCCTAAAGTGATGAAGGTAGCTGTAAGAAAAAACAGGAATGAGGGAAAAGTCAAACTGAGCACCCTGGGAAAAAATCTTGTATATAAGTATCCTTACGCCTATCTCATGGTAAAATTCGCTTTTAAGAGGCTTTGACCCGTACCTCCTTATACATACATCCGGATATGTGCCGGAAAGGGGTGCGGTGTCTGTAGCTGTTACACCGAGTACACCTCCCCTTTTCAGTGACAAAATTGCCGATTCAATAAATCCTACAGGACTTCCGAAGGGATCTATATCAATATAGTCAAACTTCCCTTCCCTTCTCAGAAATATATTTGCATCTTCCTGAAATACCCTGTATCTATCCTCCTCTATATCATTTTCTTTGAAATTCATCTTTATATTCTCAACAGCCCTGCTGTCCCTATCGTTGACGCAAGCAATATCAACTCCTTCCGCTTCCTTAATTATCCTTATTGCCCTAACACCGCTACCAGCTAAGGGATCCGCTACCCTAAGACCCCTACCCAAAACCTTTGCAAGATATCTGACCATAAGAACGGTAAAATCCCTGTTTATCCTCATCTTCGGATTGTAGAAAACGGGCATGTCAGAGCTTACACTTTCAGGAAGAGAAGGCAACAGGATCTTGACTGTCCCTTCTGTAATAACTTTCATAATCTGAAGGATTTGACCGTATCAACGAGAAACTTTACCTTTTCCTGAGACATATCTGGGGCAAGTCCGTGACCAAGATTAAATATATATCCGGTTTTCCTCGGCAAACCGTTAAGGAAATCTCTTACTTTTTTCTCTATTACTTCTGTCTTTGCATACAAAAGAGACGGATCAAGATTCCCCTGCAATGTAATTTCCGTTTTTCTCATAATTTCTACCATATCTACAGACCAATCAACTGATAGAACATCACAGGGAATACCTTTAAGCTTTTCAAGGAATGAGGAAGACCCCCTGAAAAAGTATATAAGAGGAGTGTCATAATTCCCTTTGAGGTAAGAAAATAGCTCAATCAAATAGGGTTTAACCATACTTTCAAATTCAACAACGGGTAAAGAATCCAACCAGCTATCAAAAATTTGTATGACATCAGCCCCAGCTTTTATCTGATTTTCAATATAAACCTTTAGTGTCTCCGTTATAATCTCCATAGTCTTTTTAAAGTCTTCCTCCCTTTCCCACATATAGGTTTTTGCCTTTCTAAAATTTTTACTTCCATGTCCCTCAATAGCGTAGGCTGTTAAGGTGTAAGGTGCACCTGCAAAGCCTATTACAGGAACCTCATCCTGCTCCCTTTTAACCCCTTTTATAATTTCATATACGAATTCCGTTTCCTTAGCATCAAACTTCTTTAAACTCTCGGGTTTACTATCCCACTCAAGGACCGGACCCTTTTCCTCCAAAAACCTCACCTTTATCCCTATAGCCTCAAGGGGTACAAGTATATCCGAGAATATGATTATTGCATCAACATCAAGTATCTCAAGAGGAAGGAGAGAAACCTTTATTGCAAGATCCACATTTTTACAAAAGCTCAAGAAGTCCTTTTCCCGCTCCCTTAGTTCCCTGTAGGCTTGCATATATCTTCCTGCCTGTCTCATAAGCCAGATAGGGTATCTTTCTATCTTCTCTTGTCGGATACTTTTAAGCAGAAGATCTCTCCTTGCCATGGGCGGTAAGATTTTAGCACACTTTCCATCTTTTATTGTGTAGAATATTTTGGCTGTAAAGGAGGTCGGGAAATGGTAAAAATTTCAGTCTATGCAATAGCTCTTCTTCTTACAATGCCCATGTTTTCTTTTACCAAGGATTTTAAACATGATGTGATCATATTCAAGAGGGAGGTTAAAAGCAGATCAAAAGTGGGAATGAAACCTGTGGTGTTTCCCCACAAGCTCCATGCTGAATCAATGAAATGCAACTCCTGTCACAACCAGCTTTTCAAACCAAAATTGGGAGCTAATAAGATAACGATGAAAAAGATAATGGAAGGTCAAGCCTGTGGAGCATGTCATAACGGTGTTAAAGCTTGGCCCGCCTTCCATTGTGATAGGTGTCACAGGGGTAAATAGTCGGTTGTTAAAATCCGATATTGACATAAAGGATGCTAATCTGTATCATAAAAAGGATCATTTTTGAACGGAGGTGGTAGGAGATGAAATTGGGGAAATCAATGATATTTTTTGTAATAATCCTTGGAACGCTCATAGTAGGTACATTTACTTTTGTCGGCAGTACGGATCTTGAATACGGTGACCTTGTTTTGGACAGCAAGATAGAAAGCATGAAAAAGGCGGGTGTAAAGCCCGTAGTGTTCCCGCACTGGTTCCATAGGATAAGGTTCAAGTGTAAGGTGTGCCACGAAGAGATATTTATTCTCAAAAAGGGAGCAAACGATATAACCATGAAAGCAATAATGGAAGGGGAGTTCTGCGGTAAATGTCACAACGGTGTAATAGCGTGGGAACCCATCTACTGTGACAGGTGTCACAGATATGAACCCCCCGGTGAAGATAACAAAGTTGTAAAGATAGAAAAAGGTAAGAAATATGACCCGAATGACCCAAATAATCCCATATACCTCAGCGGTTTAACTAAGAAACTCGCAGGTACGGGTGATCCCAACAAGCCCGCGAGTCAATATTACGAAGAAGGGCAAGACTGGCACCCTCAGGTGTTAAGGGAAGCGGGACTTCCCGTTGATAAATACGGTCTCGTTGACTGGGCAAAGGCGGTAAAAGAGGGTTATATAAATCCGAAGGGAACCCTTGATCCCAACGAGGAAGAGTTCCCCATAATGGATCTTGATATAGTTATTGAAGCAAAAAGTGATTATGTTAACGATGTAGTATTTCCTCATTGGATACATACTTACTGGCTGAGATGTGATGTTTGTCATCCCAAGATTTTTGTACCCGAAAGGGGTAAGAATCCTATGACAATGGTAGAGATAGCCCAAGGAAAGTGGTGCGGAAGATGCCACGGAAAGGTCGCATTTCCCCTCACTGAGTGTACAAGATGTCATGTGAAGCCCAAGGAAACCTCCGCTGCTGAAAACAAAACTCAGGAATAATGGTTAGAAAGCTGGGGGTCCTTGTAGCGGGACCCCTCTTATTACTTACTGTTCTAATTTCTTTTGCACCGGGGGAGGAAGATATATGGGATGTTTATTACAATATCCTGAAGGCTAAAAAAGCTGACCTTCCCCCAGAATACGGTGACATAATAATGAAAAACAAAATAGAAAGTATGAAAAAAGCAGGTGTCCAACCGGTTATATTCCCTCACTGGTTTCACAGGATAAGGTTTAAATGTAAGGTTTGTCACGAAGACATATTTATTATGAAGAAGGGAGCTAACGATATAAATATGAAAAAGATAATGGAAGGTCAGTATTGCGGTAAATGTCACAACGGTGTCGTAGCTTGGGAACCCATTTACTGTGACAGATGCCACAGATATGATTCTAAAAAAGCACAAAAAGAGCAATATGAAGCCTTAAAAATCCTGCCGAGGGACAAGCTCGGATTTATTGACTGGGCAAAAGCTGCAAAGGAGGGTCTTATAAAGCCAAAAGGCAAAATATATCCTACTGATCAAGAAGCCATACCGGAACAACCCTTTGACTTGGATGTGGTAATAGTAGCAAAGGCTGATTTCATGAAAGATGTCGTCTTCCCTCACTGGATACATACCTTCTGGCTCGGTTGTGCCAACTGCCATCCAAAAATATTCATACCTTCCGCAGGGGCAAACCCCATTTCTATGGTGGAGATATGGCAGGGAAAGTGGTGCGGAAGATGTCACGGAAAGGTCGCATTTCCTACATTTGATTGCACAAGATGTCATGTAAAGCCGAAAGAAAAAAAGAATAAAAATTAAAACCATGAGGGTAAAGGAAAGGTTATATAATTATGGTGACAAACAAAAAAGGGGAGCAGGAAAATGAAAAAATTTGCTTTAATGATAATACCTTTGGCAGGGGCAGTCATATATATCCTGCTTATTAACAATAACAGCATAGCCCAAGACCTTGAAGTTGCTCCCGATGGACTACCTATAATTAAGGATCTCGGTATGGTTTTCTCCTTTCAAGGAGATGCCCACTTGGCAGCGGAGGTGTGTGCTAATTGCCATCCTGATAGATATAAAGAGTATATAAAAAGTCCCCACTTTAACAGGGAAGATCCGAGAGCTCCCATGGCAAAGTTTGATTGTGAAACATGCCACTTTCCGGGAAAAACGGGTAAACCCCATGTAGCAGCAGGCGGAGGAAGGGGTATAGGCGGTGTTATAAATCCCGCTGCGGAATCCCCCATCCCTGTGGAGGTGAAAAACGAAGTTTGTCTCCAGTGCCATGCAAGGTTTCCCTTGAGATTACCAAGGATAATGTGGCACGGTAGCATACATGAACAGAAGGGTTTAGCCTGTACAAACTGCCACAGGATTCACTACGACGGTCAAGACAATCCCAAGCATCTTAAATTCCCAACCATACCCCAAGTATGCTTTCAATGTCACAAGCAAATAAAAGCACAGGTGGCAAAACCCTCCCACCATCCCATAAGGGAAGGAAAAGTGGTATGTACGGACTGTCATAACCCCCACGGTGCGGTCTCAGATAGGCTGTTAAATGCCAACCGTATAAATGAAAAATGTTACCAATGTCACGCGGAGAAAAGAGGTCCCTTCCTTTGGGAACATCCGCCCGTTGTTGAAAAATGTATAAACTGCCACACACCCCACGGATCAAATCACGACAAGTTACTTATAGCAAAAGTACCTTACCTGTGTCAAAGGTGTCATGCAACCGATATTATCCCAAAGAGATGTTCAGATTGCCACGCAAACAATATAGGTGGCGCACCCAACTTTGATCTTGAACACCCGACGAGACCTTACGGTATTCCTCAAGATAAACTACACCAGTCCATATATGCACATTCAAACAACAGAATGTTTTATCGTTCCTGTCTAAACTGTCACAATCAGATTCACGGCAGTAACCATCCATCGGGTAAATTCTTCCAGCGTTAAGGAGGGATGGAATGAAAAAAAGCATACTTATGTCCGCCCTACTGAGCTTGGGGGCAGGTGTAGTATTGGCACAGGACAGTACCCTGGATGGCAGTGTAGGAGTTGAGTACAGAAATCTTTCGGGAAAGGGAGAAAAGGATTCCGCAAAATTCAATGAATACAGGGATTTAAAGGACGGATTTACCGGCGAGGTAAAGATGAAGTTTAGGTGGAAAGAAAAAATAGATGTAAGGCTTGATGCTACAAACATAGGTTTAAATGATCAGAAGATCCATCTTCTTTTTAATAAGATAGGACAGTTCAAACTTGAGGTTATATACGATAAAGTGCCTCATTTATTTTCCAAAAATGTAAGGTTCGGCTTCAGGGGTGTAGGAACAGGTGACCTTAAATGGAACAACGGAAGGACATCTTACATAGATATGGGTTTAATGAGGGATTGGTTAAAGGTTTACTTTGATATCGTTGCCTTTGATCCTCTCCTTAACTTCAGAATAGAATTTATAAATGAAAAGAGAAAAGGTACAAGACCCTTTGGAGTTCTTTCTTACTTCGGCGTTGATCCTGTTCAGACAAGCGGTATAAGACACAGCGTAATAGAGGTCCCAGAACCCATAGACTACGATATTACAGATATAAGATTTATTACTGTCTTCAATTGGAGAAATTTTCAACTATACAGCAGTTATTACTACTCTGAATTCAAGAATAACATTCAAGAGCTGAAGTGGGACAACCCCGAACCCAATGGAGCACCAAGGGGACTGCTTGATGTATATCCGAATACAACCCACAATAACATATCCTTTACTGGAAACCTCTGGAAATTACCCCTTAACACAAAAATAACGGCGGTTTTCTCTAAGGGGGAATTCGTTCAAAATGATAAACTGCTTCCTTACACAATAAACCAAAACGCGTATTCAGGTACACAATATGAGAATAATCCTCCCGATCCACCCGATCCTGGTAAGATGAAGGTGGAATCTACAGTTTATGATTTTACAATGGTTTCAACACCGTTAAAGCGATTTGATATTAAATTCCGTCACCGATTTTACGACTGGAACAATAAAACAGCCATAGTTGTATTTCCGGGATATGTTAAGGTAGATGTCAGATGGCACGAAATACCGGCAATTAACCTCCCACTCAGTTTTAACACAAATACAACATGGCTTGACATGGGATACAGGATAAGCGATTCCATGAAGTTATCCCTCGGATATACGATTGATAGAAAGGATAGAAAAATTTATGAGGTAGTTGATCCATCTTATTACTATAAACCTACCGTAAGGGCTGTAACACAATCTGTTGATAGGATATATACCGTTAATTTGGACATAAAACCCATACCTTGGAAGTGGCTTGATATAAGATCTTCCTATATAAGATCGGTTCAGAGGGGCAGATACAGGGTTGACGATCCTATAGTTTATAAATACTGGAAGTACGATGAAGCGGACAGGGACAGAGACAGATTGCAACTTATAGTAACAATGTTCCCCATGAAATATCTCGGAATGGCAACCGGTAAGGAAGGATCCTATGAAAAACCCCTCATAATTACGACCCATATAATAGTAGGTAAGGATTCCTTTGTAAACTCCCCGGTGGGTCTTCTTGAAGACTCACATATAATCTACGGTATAGATATAGACTATGTTCCCGTAAAAAGGGTAACCCTAAACGCCTATTACCTACACGAGGAATTTAAAAACAAGCAAAAAGGTTGGGAGGAACAAGATCCGAATAAGGCTTGGATAGTAGAAGGGATTGACAAGGACAGCACCCTCGGAGTCGGTATAAACTTTAAAGTCATACCACAAAAGCTTGATATGGATCTCAAATATGCCTATGCAATGACGGATGGTACAATAAAGCCCTCCGGCTTCGCGGTCCTATCAATGGTTGATGATTCGGAAAGGCATACCTTAAACCTTAATTTCAAATACAAGGTAAGAAAGTTCTTACATGTAGATCTCGGAGTATTCTGGGAATCCTTCCGATTCAAGGATTACAATAAAGAAGGATTTGAAAATTATGCTTATGGACAAGACGGTAACTACTTTACGGGCGGAGCACTGATTCAGGATTATAATGTTACCATGATATACAGCAAGCTTACCTATAAGTTTTGATGGATGGTTTCCAATTTTCTCCTAAGTGTAAGGCGATTTATACCCAAAAGTTTTGATGCCCTAAGCTGATTATTACCAGAAAATCTGAAAGCTTCTTCTATAAGTAATTTTTCAACCTCAGCCATCACCTTATCATATATATCCTCCTCACCCATTGAAAGTCTCACTTTTATTTCTTCCCTTAAAGTGTCTTTCCAACCCCTCGCTTCCTTAAAGGAATAATGAATCTCCTTAAGATCTGGAATATCCTTAGCGGAAAGTATATTCTTTGAAGATAACGCAATAGCCCTTTTAACCACATTCTCAAGTTCTCTAACATTCCCGGGCCAATTATATTCAAGAAGTGTTTCCAAAAACCCCTTAGTGTAGCCTTTTATCCTTTTGCCGTATTCCTTTGAAAACTTTTTTATCATGCACTCAAGCAATACGGGTATGTCCTCCTTTCTATCCCTCAGGGGAGGCAAATATATATGTATAACATTAAGCCTGAAGAATAGATCCTCCCTAAATTTTCCTTCCCTTACCATCGCTTCAAGATCCCTATTGGTAGCTCCTATCACCCTTACATCAACAGGAATCTCCTCCTTTCCTCCTATTCTCCTTATCTTCTTCTCTTGCAAAACCCTTAAAAGTTTCGTTTGCACTGATAAGGGCATATCTCCGAGCTCATCAAGGAAAAGGATACCGTGATTGGCTTCTTCAATTAACCCTTTTTTCCGTGATACAGCCCCGGTAAAAGCACCCTTTTCATATCCGAAAAGTTCCGCCTCAAAGAGATTCTCCGGTATTGTTGAACAACTTATTGCAACAAAGGGTCCTTGCCATCTCTTTGATAATTTCCATATTGCCCTTGCAAAAAGCTCTTTACCCGTACCGCTTTCCCCCGTTATAAGAACGGGAACATCAAGGGATGCTGCCTTACCCGCAAGCCTTATTGCTTCTGCCATATTCTTAGGATTTCCGACTATGGAACAAAGCTCTTCACACAGATAGCCCTTCGGTATCTCCTCAGAAGAGATCAATGTGTACACCCTTGTTTCCTCAAGAATCCTTAAAGCTTCTTTTACCTTCTCATAGACTTCTTCTTCATCAGCAGGAAGATTTATAACATCAAAGAATCCAATACTCATTAACTTCATCGTATAACCCGGAAGTTGAATACCAGTAAGGGCTATAACAATATTGTCCTCAATAATATCTGGTACAGAAGATAAGCCGAGGGTGTCAACATCAAGCAAGATAACATGTTCACTTATGTCTTCGGGCACTTCACTGTATTTTTTAATATCCTTTATCTCTAAATCATCAGAAGCACTGCATAAGATAACCCTTTCCATCTCCCGAATATGTATATGCAATAAACAAATATGTTTAAAGGATATACATCATAAAAATCCCCTTGTTTATGTAAGTGTTTGATAACAGGACAAGGGAATAATTGGCATGTTAAATGCAATATCTCAAATACGGAGGTGATTCCATGAAGGGCAGGTTATTAAACGCTTCTTGGATTGAAGATGTTGAATACATAAAAAAGCTTGTAGATGGATACATTAAGGGTGAAATAGATGAACATCAATTCAAGAAGGAGAGATTAAAAAACGGTATATACGGTCAAAGGCAGAAGGGTTTCTTTATGGTAAGGGTGAAAGTACCCGGAGGTGAAATAACACCAGAACAGCTTAAAACACTCGCAGAGATAGGAGACAGGTATTCAAACGGTATATTACATATAACAACAAGACAGGATATACAATACCACTGGGTAAAGCTTGAGGATATACCCCAAGTTGTAGAAATTATAAACGAGTGCGGATTAACAACAAAGGACGCTTGCGGTGATACGGTAAGGAATGTTACCTCATGTTACCTTTCTGGAATATGCCCCCTTGAATTAATAAACGCGGGTCAATGTGCAAGGATAACAACGGAGACATTCCTCGGCATATACAGAAACCTACCACGGAAGTTTAAGATAACCTTCTCCGGTTGTGAAAAGGATTGTGCTTATGCAAGATTCAACGATGTGGGATTAATCGCAACTGTTAAAGAAAATAAACACGGCTTTAGAGTATATGTAGGAGGAGGGCAGGGAGATACACCGTATATAGGTAATCTCCTGATAGACTTTGTAGAGCCTGAATACATCCCGAGTATAATAAAAGCGGTACTTGAGGTTTTTAACAAACACGGAGATAGGAAGAACAAAAGGAGAAACAGGCTAAAGTTCCTTATAGAAAGGATAGGATTTGAAGAATTTAAAAACCTCTTCTGGGAAGAATACAATAAAATAGCGGAGGAGGTAAAAGACTTTTCTCCAGAAGTTTTCACCCCTCGCGGAGATTTTCCTTTCGGAAATCCCATAATTCAAAAGGACGGCAGATATGCCTTAAATATACTTTTAAGAAAGGGCAACATAACCTCACCCGAGGTTGAAACAATTGCGGATATAGGTATAAGGTACTCCCTAAGCATAAGATTGACCCAGGATCAAAATATACTCCTTTATAACATACCCGAGGAGTATGTTAGTGAAATAAGGAATACACTTACAGCACACGGTTTTGATCTTGAAGGAGCGGGAAGTATAAGGGATATAGTATGTTGTCCAGGTTCGGAGACATGCAGTCTCGGGATAACTTCTTCACGCGGGGTTACGGAAGCCATAGAGAAAATAGTAGATAAATTTTCCCACCTACCCGTAAGGATAAAGATAAGCGGTTGTCCAAACTCATGCGGTCATCACCATATAGCGGATATAGGTCTTCACGGAGTTGCCAAAAAGATAAACGGAAAACTCGCCCCCCACTATGTTTTTCACTTCGGAGGAACACCCACAAAGATAGGAGAAAGATCCCTCAAGATACCTGCTAAGAATGTGCCTACAGCGATAGAGGATATCCTTAGCTATTATGAAGCACTGAAAAGGGAAGGTGAAACATTTACAGAATTCCTAAGCAGGGTGGGTGAGAAAGATCTCAGGGGGATCCTTCAAAAGCATCTGCACCTTAGGGAAGGCGTTGACTACTTTAAGGATTTCGGTTCCGATAAGGAGTTCTCCTTAGAGGAAGTAGGAGTAGGTGAATGTATGGGCATAGTTGCTGATATGGTTGAAACATCAATAAGTGAAGCGGAAAGGATAGTCTCTCAAGCAAAGGCACATATTCAGCAAGGATTTGAAGAAGATGCATATGTACACCTTAAAGAAGCCCTTATAGTATTGTGCAAAGGAATGCTTGTACCCTTCGGTGTAAAAGCGGAAGGAGAGGAAGCCATATTTAAATTTGCTGAACATGTTATAGGAAGAAGGTATATAGATGAAAAATTTTTGAATTTGTTGAAAAAGGAAAATCCATCAGTCGGGGAGGTTGAAGAGTTCATAAGTGCTTGCAGAAAAGCCTATGAGCTTCTTAAAAGGCAAACAAAAGAGAAATTGGAAAAAGGCATAAAGGATAAAGCAAGAAAAGAGATAATGGATCTCAGAAATGAAGAATGCCCGTACAACTTCATACTTGCAAAACAAAAAATAGAATCAATGGAGATAGGTTCCGTCCTTGTTGTACTGCTTAAAGACGAAGAATCAGTAATGAGTGTTTCCGCAAGTATGAGGGATCATGGCCATGAAGTTATAGATGTAGATAAAGAAAATTCCCATTATGTATTGACAATAAGGAGGAGGTAGATGGAAGTTAAAGAGATATTAAAAAAGTATATTGAAAAGTTCGGAGAAAAGTCATGTTTCACATGCAGTTTTCAGGTTGAAGATGTTGTTATACTTCACATGCTACTTGATATAAAAAGGGATATCCCCGTACTCTTCATAGATACAGGTTATCACTTTGAAGAAGTATATAGGTTTGTTGATAGACTTTTAAATGATTGGAACTTTAATCTAAAAGTAATAAAACCTGAGCTGGAAGTAGCGGAATTTGAAAAAAAGTACGGAAAACTTTACAAAAGCAATCCTGACATGTGTTGTAAATTAAGAAAGGTAGAGCCTTTATTCAAAGAGCTAAGAAACTACAACCTATGGATAACAGGCTTAAGGAGGGAACAATCACCTACAAGGGCAAATCTTGAGATAGTTGAAAGGGTAGTCCTGCCAGGCGGTAAAGAAATTGTGAAATTAAATCCGTTGGCTTACTGGACATGGAAAGAGGTATGGGATTATACTGTTAGAGAAGGGTTACCGTATCTGAGCCTTTACGACGAGGGTTACACAAGTATAGGGTGTGAACCCTGTACTGCACTTCCGGTGAAGAAGGACGATCCGAGATCGGGCAGATGGGGAGGTAAGAAGTTAGAATGCGGAATACATACCTTCTATAAGGAATGAAACCATGGAAATTATCGCAGGCTTGATAATAGGCTTACTTATAGGATTAACGGGCATAGGTGCAGGGACAATTACAGCCCCTCTCCTTATAATGGTATGGAATATTGATCCCCCGATCGCTGTGGGAACGGCACTCTTTTTTTCAACTGTAGTAAAAGCTGTATCATCCCTCACCTATCTCAAGGCGGGGAATATTGATAAGAAATACATAACAATAATGGCGGGGGGCGGGATACCAGGCGTGATAGGAGGGTCGTGGCTGATAAATGTTATGGATAAAGATTTCAGATCCTTGGTACTTTTGATTGTGGGACTTATAGTATTAATTTCATCACTTATCAACATATTTACATGTCTATTCCCCTACAAAGAATACTTCAGTAAATTCGGAGACAAACCGCCCCTTTTTCTGTTGCCCCTAAGTGCCCTTATAGGATTGGAGGTAGGCTTTACATCCGCAGGTGCGGGCGCCTTAGGAACAGCATTTTTACTCCTATTCACAAAGATGAACATATCAAAGATAATAGGAACAGACCTTTCCTTCGGACTTATAATCTCTTTCGTAGGAGCACTGTTACACAGCGGTTACGGAAATATAGAATGGGGCATACTAAAGCTTATGCTGATCGGCGGTGTTGTAGGCGCACTTATAGGATCCTTCTTAGGAAACAGGTATCCCCGAAATAAACTAAAGCTCGTAGTTTCCCTTATGCTTCTTATTATTGCATCAAATCTAATCTATAAATCAATAGAAGGAGGTATGATATGATTGCGGAGCCTCACGGAGGGAAACTTGTACTCAGAAAAATACCAGACAGTTTCAAGGAAACATTTATGGAAGAGGCAACATCTCTTCCCTCAATAACGGTTGATGTTGATACTATACTTGACATGGAAAACATAGCCAAGGGTGTATTTTCCCCACTTGAAGGTTTTATGACCAGAGAGGAACTTGAGGAAGTAGCCCATAAGATGATGCTCCCGTCCGGAGAAGTATGGACCATACCAATCCTGCTTCAATTGAAGGAAAAGCCATCATTTTCAAAGGGAGAACGCATAGCCATAAGGGATACCAATCTGAAGATAATAGGTGTCATGGATATTGAGGATGTTTTCAAGATAGATCTTGAAAGGATCGCCAAAGCGGTATGGGGTACGGATAGCAGGGAACATCCCGGTGTAAGCCTGTTCTATTCAAAGGGTGAGTGGGCTATAGGAGGCAAGATATGGCTCGTGGAAGAGGCTGACTTTCCCCTCAGAGACTGGGAACTTGAACCTTCAGAGACAAGAAAGATATTTTCATACAGAGGCTGGAAAAAGATAGTCGGTTTTCAAACGAGGAATGCCCCCCACAGGGCACATGAATATTTACAGAGGCTCGCCCTTGAAATAGGAGACGGCTTATTTATAAACCCCATAATAGGCAGAAAGAAAAAGGACGATTTTGATTCCGGTTTGATAATAAGGGCTTATGAATTGTTGATAGAAAAATTCTTCCCGAAAGAAAGGGTTATCATGGGAGGACTTGCAACCTCAATGAGGTATGCGGGACCAAGAGAGGCAGTATTCCACGCCATAATAAGAAAGAATTTCGGATGTACCCACTTCATAGTAGGTAGGGATCACGCGGGTGTGGGCAACTTTTACGATCCCTTTGAAGCCCACAGGATTTTTGACAAGCTTCCCCAGGACATAGGTATAGAGATAATAAAGGTAGGCAATGTCTTTTATTGCTCCGTTTGTGGAGGAATCGCATCCGACAAAACATGCGGACACGGAGATAAATACAGAACTTATGTAAGTATGACAAAGGTAAGAAAGATGCTGATGGAAGGAACCATGCCCCCCTTGGAAATGGTAAGACTTGAGATAGCAAAACTTCTTGTAGAATATACGCATAGTAAGATCAAAAGGATGGTTGAATGATTCTCGTTTATACAGGAGACGGGAAAGGTAAGACAGAGGCAGCCTTCGGACTTGCCTTAAGGGCAATAGGCGCGGGATTGAAGGTTGCGGTTGTCCAGTTTATAAAGAATGAGGATTGGTTCTCGGGAGAAAGGGAAGCAATAAAAAAATTCAACATTCCTATAGATATATATGTAATGGGTGCAGGCTTTTCGTGGGAAGCTCCAAAGGGCTTCCCCTCTCACAAAAGGGCGGTGGAAGAGGCATGGGAAAAAAGTAAAGATTTGATGAACTCAGAGGCAGATCTCATTATATGTGACGAAATAAATGTCGCTATGTCTCTTAACATGCTTCCGGTTGATGAGGTAGTAGAGTTTATAAAAAATAAAAGAGAAGAGAAACATATATGTTTGACGGGCAGAAATGCACCCCAAGAGATAATAAAGATGGCTGATTATGTTACAGATTTCGTTGAAATAAAACACCCGTTTAAGAAAGGTCTAAAGGCTATAAAAGGTATAGACTTCTGAGTTTGAAGTAAAATTTACCCCTAATGGGAGTCAAGAAAATAGTTATAAAGGTTGGTTCAAATCTTCTAAGCACCCCTGAGGGCTACATTGATCTTTCCTTTATATCAAGACTATCGTACAGGATAAAAAAAATAATGGACAGTAATATTAAAGTACTTCTTGTATCTTCTGGAGCGGTCTTATGCGGAGCTAACAAGCTTGGAATAAAGGAAAAACCGAAAGATCTTATAGAAAAACAGGCTCTGTCTTCCGTAGGTCAAGCCTATTTGATGCATATATACGATCAAATATTTTCAAATTACGATATTAAGGTAGGTCAAATACTCCTCACCCTTGATATATTCAAAGACACTGACAAGTTTAACAATGCAAAGAAAACCATAGAAAACCTTTTTATAAAGGGAGTACTTCCCATCGTAAACGAAAACGACACGGTAGCGGTAAGCGAACTGATATTCGGAGATAACGACTTTTTGGCTGTATATACAGCCTATATGATAGAGGCGGATATGATAATTATGCTTTCAACAGCGGGCGGTTTGCTTAATGATAAAAACGAGATTATAAAGGATGTCAAAAATGTGGATGAGGTTTTCAAATATGTAAAAGGAGTAAGCAGTACCTTTGGAACTGGGGGTATGAGAAGTAAGCTTGAAGCATCCCGTATAGCTTCGCTTATGGGAATACCCGTCATAATAACCCACAGGGACGAAAATCTTGAGGACACTATAAATATGAATACAAAAGGAACAATAATATATCCGTCCGAAAAGCCCATAAAAAGCAGGAAAAGGATAGTAACCTTTATAAGCCAACCTAAGGGCATAGTTTATATAGACGAAGGAGCTGTAAAGGCTATTAAGGGAAGAAAGAGTCTTTTACCCGCGGGTGTAATTTATGTTGAAGGTAACTTTAACAAGGGAGACATAGTGAATATAGCGGACAGGGAAGGTAATATAGTGGGGAGAGGAAAAGTTCAATTTTCATCCGATGAATTAAAAATTGTAAAAGGTAAAAAGAGTAAGGATGTTAAAAAATTAATCAAGAATGCACAGGAAGAGGTAATACATGCGGATAATATAATAGTTTACTGATGTTCAAATCAGTTAAATTTAACTCTTGAAAAAAGTATTTACATTCCGTTAATTATAAAAATAGTATGGGTGTAAATCTTTTTTACACCTGTTCAAATTTCCTTAAGGGAGGTGCAAAATGGAAAAGCTTAGGTTCCTTCTGAGTTTGGTTGCGCTAACCACACTTTTCATATTTTATGATCTGTCTTACGGCGTTCCGTCTTTTGCGAGGCAAACGGGTTTCTCCTGCAGTACATGTCATACCATACCCCCGAGGCTGAACAAATTCGGAACCCTTTATAAGATAAGCGGTTATACATCGGGTGTTAATATAAAACAGATTGATATAGGCGACGGTAAAACATTAAATAATTTCAATCCAATTGCAATAAGGGTTATTTCCCTGCTATCCGAAAAGAAATCCTACAAAGATGAAGCAGAAACCCTCAAAGTAGAAAATGTTCTTATATACTTTGCGGGTAAGGTAAGTGATGATGTAGGAGCATTCATAGTCCCGAATCTTGAAGCTTCTGGAGATCACGGCTATGAGGCGGGCGTTCATGTTGCAAGATTGGCTTTTGTAAAAGACACTGGAGCCAATGTATTCGGTATAGTGGGCGGTATAACAAGCCCCGCAGGTGTTGATCCATTCAACACCCTTGATCCCATGAGAACAGAAATGTTCCCCGTTCAAGCGCCGATGCCCTACTTTATGTCCATGGATGCAAACGGTGACGGGCAGGCTGAACAAATGGATATGGGTTCTATGATGCTCTTCCCCTCTTTGTATGGTCACGACCAAAAGGGTATTTCAGCTTATGCACTTATAAAGAGTATGGTCTATGTTAATGCGGGTATATATACAGGTGGTGGTGGAACCGTTATGGAAAACATGAAGGCGGAAGAGCTTGCGGGAGGCGATTTTGACTTTTACGGAAGGATAGCCTTCATGCCGAATTTGAAGGTGGCTGATGTCAATGTTGGTATATTCGGTTATTCGGGAAGGGATAAGATCCATGATTCTGGAGAAAATAAAAATGTCAGCTCCTACGGAATTGATATAGGAGTGCAGGCACCGATAACTTCTTCCCTGATGGCTGAGCTTCTTGCAAACTATACAACAGGAAAAATAGGAGAGGATGAAGCAAGCGGTTATCAGTTATGGGGAACCCTTTACTTCAAAAGAATGATTGCCCTGACCCTCGGCTACGGTGCAAGTGATAGCACCCTTATGAATATGAACGCTATGGGTAGCAATCCCGAAATGAGAATGGGAGGTAAACAAAGCGGTATAACCGCCCATATCTCCTATGCATTCAGACCGAATGTTAGATTCGGTGTTGAATACTCCTCCGTAAATACGGAGTTCAGCGGAACAGATTACGAAAACATAAACTCCACAGCCCTACTCCTTGATCTTGATTTCTAACAAGTAAGCACCCCTTCCGGGGTGCTTTCTGCTAAACTCTTTTTATGCGTATAGCTACCATAGATATAGGATCCTATTCTGTAAGATTAAGCATAGGAGAGATTAAAGACAACAAACTCAAAATAATTTATGAGAAGGGAGTTATAACCGGATTAGGAAAGGGCGTTAACAGTAACGGATTCCTTGACAAAAAAGCTGTTGAGGAAACAATAGAAGTTCTAAAGGAGTATAAGAATATAATAAATGAACACGGAGCAGATAAAATCATAGCTGTGGCAACGGAAGCCCTCAGAAGAGCAAAGAATACGAAGGAATTTATAAATAGAGTCAAGGAGACTACAGGAATTGATATAAGAGTAATAACACCTGAAGAGGAAGGAAAGCTATCTTATAAAGCTGTTTGTTATTCCCTAAAACCAAGGGGAAGAACTGTTGTGGTAGATCAGGGAGGAGGCTCAACGGAGTTTATATACGGTAAATCTTGTGATATAGAAAAGGTTATATCATTACCCATAGGTATAGTAAACCTCACGGAGAGATTTATAAAACACGATCCCCCTTTAAAGGAAGAATTGAAAAGCATGAAGGAATTTATAGACAATAACTTGAAAAAACTTGAAATTGAAGTTGATAACATAGTAGGACTCGGGGGAACAATAACAACCCTATCCGCCCTTGAATATAACATTTATCCCTATGATCCCTCAAAGATACACGGCAGTAAATTAAAAAAGAAGTCCATAAAAAGGTGGTTTGATAAGCTTGCAAATATGAAAATTTCAGAAAGAAAGAATATACCCCAAATTGAGGACAGAAGGGCAGAAGCTATAGTCTCTGGAATTTTAATGTTTGAAAGAATTCTTGAGCATTTTAAAAAGGATGAAATCATAGTAAGCGACTGGGGGCTTAAACACGGACTGATGGTGAGTGTTATTTAACAACCTTTTGCCCAGAAAGGATGCTTTTAATAGCATATTTTAAAGACACATTCTTTTTCCTGTATTCCTCTATAACCGAGACAACCTTTTCCTTTGAAGAGGTATAAATAACATTCCTGTAGGTTGCTTCACACGGAAGGGCAAGCTGGAATACAACAACAGGTTTTCTGTAGGAATCAAGCATATTAAAGGTCAGATCCGCAGGAATAACAACAGCATCCGAAAATTCAAATACCTCCATTATTTGATCCTCTACTAAGAAAATCCTTTTACCTATCAAATCCCTGAATTTGTATAAGGTATAGTCCCTTGCTGTATCAAAATCTATAAACCCCCTCCTGTTTATATGCTTAGAGGCATTTATCAATACTTTAACATTCTCAAGCTTTAAAAGTGCATCAACTATCTCTATAATATCCCTTCTGTGGCTGAAAAGATGGGTTGAACCCACAATAAAATCTTCATCATCAAAACCCATCTGCTTCCTCCAACGGGACCCTTTCAGCCAATAGTTGATGATATGAGGACCAGATGTCCTTGACCATAAAACGGTATATTTTTCCCGCATTACAAATATTCTTTCCTCAGGAATATCTATGCTGAGTAAAAACTCCTTATCAGTGGGTGTATTAACAAGAAAATAATCGTAACTGTTATAAAGGTGAACGAAGTTTCTATCAATTATGGGGGCGTATTGAAATCCTACCACTGGTATGCCCATACGCCTTGCATTGTATATAAAATTGCCGAGGAAAAGATCATCGGGGAAAGTAGAATTAATAACGGAGTTTATGGGCATGAGTATAAGAGAAGGATTTGCATCCTTAAGCGCTTCCTCTATTTTATACCCGATACCTTGCAGTGACCCGAGGTATTCATCATAAACTATAGATTTCCAATAAGGATAATTGCTTTCTGGGAACCTTAAATCCTCCAAAAGCCCTCTGAATCTGTGAGCGATATCTTCCTTATCTTGACGGTCAAGTGTATAATAGCCAGCACTTATCACATATAGCTTTCTCATAGATGTTTGAGCTTTCCACTTTTTCACCTCCTCTAAGTTTACAGGACTTTCTTTGTCATAGTTAACAGCAACAGATACGGGTGATATTTCCGAAAGCTTATTGACAAGCTGTTCTTTCATAAAGCTTGATCCTTTGGTGTTAAGAATAAAGGAAGGGATAACAAGCAGTATCATAGCACCACCAAATCCTCATCTCCCCCTTCCATATCCGCAACCCTTCTTGCAAGCTTGTCAACATTCTTAAAAGAGTTAAGATGGGCGTATATGGCCCTCATGTAGCCTTTATTAATAGCTTCCTCCATTGTATCCTTATCAAGATCCAAAAGCCTGCTTTCATTCACTAAGTTTACCTGTACCGATTTACCCCTTATCTCTATATTTCCCGAAACCAAAAGATCATTATCAACCAAAAATTTTGTAAACTCTCTCATCTTTAAAACATCTTCAACCAGCTGTATTCCGTAAACTATATATTCCCTCTTTATTTCCTCAGATATTGAATTGTCTTCGTATATAACGGTGCCATCAGCCTCGGAGAAGCCAGGACAGGCGGGATCTATTATAAGCCTGCTCGTATCGGGATGAACAAAAAAGGGATACGATTTACAAAAAAGAGGTCTATCATCACCGAGCATACATCCTACACCGTCTCTTAAGAAAACACATCCAGTCTTGCTCTCTATAAATCCCACAAGTGCATTACCTATGAACCTTCCGTTCACCGAATCATAGGGAAAGTGTATAACAAAGTATCTTGATAGGGAAAATATTTCATCAAAACCTATCTCCACAGTGTGAAAATTCTTACAGCACGAATTGGTACAATCCTTATACATGCATCTGAACTTTAAAGCACCGTCTTTAATGGTATCAAACAGTCTCATCCCTTTCAGGTGTTCCATGGTTGCTATTATAATATACAGGGTTAATCATGCAGAAAGAAATTGACAAGCGGTGGCCAGGTATCATAATAAAATATAAAGAATTCCTTCCTGTGACAGACAAAACTCCCGTAATTACCCTCAGAGAAGGAAACACACCCTTAATTGAAGCATCCAACTTAGCAAAGTTTTTAAACTTTAAAGGTGAAATTTTCCTTAAATATGAGGGGCTTAATCCAACGGGTTCTTTTAAAGACAGGGGGATGACCCTCGCTATATCAAAAGCTGTTGAGGAAGGTAAGAAAGCTGTAATATGCGCATCAACAGGAAACACCTCCGCATCCGCATCAGCTTATGCGGCAAGGGCGGGACTTAAGGCTTATGTTCTTTTGCCCCGCGGTGCGGTCGCGGTAGGAAAACTTTCACAGGCTATGATATACGGCGCAAAGGTGATGGCTGTAAAGGGCAACTTTGATGATGCCTTTTTCTTAGTCAGAAAGATAGGGGAACTGTATCCTGTTGAAATAGTAAATTCTGTAAATCCTTACAGAATAGAGGGTCAGAAGACAGCAGCCTTTGAGATATGCGATGCACTCGGTGACGCCCCCGATTACCATTTCATCCCGGTGGGTAATGCAGGCAATATAACAGCATATTGGAAAGGCTACAAGGAGTACTATAACAGTGGTATTGTTAAAAGATTGCCAAAAATGATGGGATGGCAAGCGGAAGGCGCCGCTCCCATAGTAAAGGGTTACCCTATAAAGAATCCGAAAACGGTGGCAACCGCCATAAGGATAGGAAATCCTTACAGCTGGCACAGTGCCCTTAAGGCTGTTAATGAATCTGGCGGTCTTATTGATGCTGTCAGCGATACGGAAATACTCTATGCTTACAAACTTGTTGCTTCCCTTGAGGGTGTATTTTGCGAACCAGCCTCCGCTGCCTGCGTTGCGGGTCTAATAAAGCTCGTAAGAGAAGGTAAGATAAAGGAAGGTAGGGTAGTTTGTACCCTTACGGGTAACGGACTGAAGGATCCTGATACAGCAATATCCGTGTGTGAAGAGCCCATTGAAGTTCCTCCTGTCCTTGAAAAGGTCGTGGAGGAAATGGGAATTGGATAGGATAATAAATAAGATAATAGAAGTGGGAAAAGCCCTCCACAAGGAAGGTTTGGTTGATAGCCACTCAGGTAATATAAGTTTTAAGTTCATGAAATATCTCTTTATAACAAGAAAAAATGCAATGCTCGGTAATATAAACAGGGAAGATATAGTTAAACTGGAAATAGGAAAACGCACACCCATAAAGGAAAGGGCTTCATCGGAGGTAGATGTTCATCTCAGGATAATAGAAAAAACTGGAAAAAGGGCTGTCGTCCATGCCCATCCTCCTTACACGGTCGCTCTATCCCTTCATTTAAGAAAAATAGAACCTATTGACTGGGAAGGAAAGGAGATAGTGGGCAATATACCTGTAATTGATATTGAAAAACCTTCAGCCTCCGAAGAACTCGCCTCAACGCTGGGGGATATTCTTACTAAAACACCCATTGCCATTGTAAAAGGACACGGTGTCTTCTCATCCGCGGACGATTTGTTTGAAGCCTACAAATTTATATCCGTTTTGGAACATTCGTGCAGGATAATATCCTTGGAGGTTAAAAATGGAAAAGCTACATGAATATAAAGGATGCAAGTTCTATGAAGATCTTTACTACGACATAGACAATCAGGTGTGGTTTAGGATAGAGGATGACGGGACTGTTACCGTAGGAGCAACCCACATAGGTCAGGCAAGGGCTGGTAAGATAATAAACATAAGGATAAAACCTCCTGGCAAACATGTTAAAAAGGGTAAACCAGTTGCATCCCTTGAAAGCGGTAAGTGGACGGGACCGATACCTGCAGTAATAGAAGGGGAAGTGGTTGAAAGGAACG
>JALWBR010000019.1 GCA_027037055.1 Aquificales bacterium
GATTACATGAGGGCGGAGGATAAAGCGAGGGAATTTAATCTTGAAATTGTTGGTGTTTATCATTCCCATCCCGACCATCCCGATAAACCTTCCAAGTTTGATGAGGAGAGGGCTTTCCCCGATCTGTCTTATATAATACTCTCAGTTAATAAAGGGAAAGTTACATCCTACAGAAGCTGGGAGCTTGTGAACGGCAAGTTTGTTGAGGAGGAGATATACATCTTCGGTTAAAATATTACTATGAGTATTGATATAGAAATAGTAAAAAAGGTAGCCCATCTTGCCCGTTTGGACTTGAAAGAGGAGGAATTGGAAATTTTATCTTCTCAAATGGCGGATATTGTTGATTTTGTAAATCAGTTGGCGGAGCTTGACACGGAAAATGTTGAACCCTATATTCATACTGTTAGTGAAACACCCATGAGGGAAGATAAGAAGGGAGATACCCTTGAAAGGGAAAAGGCTTTAATGAATGCACCCGAGAGGGAGAAGGGGTTCTTTGTGGTGCCGAGGATAGTGGAGATATAATATGGAGACCGTTGAAAAGAAAAAGGCTTTTCAGACTTCCCTTGCCCATATAGAAAGGCGTTTCGGAAAGGGAGCTATAATGCCCTTGGGGGCGAGGGAAGGTATAAGGGTTGAGACCATATCAACTGGTTCAATAGCCCTTGATCTTGCTACCGGCATAGGCGGAATACCCCGCGGGAGGATAACCGAGCTTTTCGGTCATGAATCTTCTGGTAAAACCACAATAGCCCTCCATGTTATTGCGGAAGCTCAGAAGGACGGAGGTATAGCGGTATTTATTGATGCGGAGCATGCCCTTGATCCCTCTTATGCCAAAAGGATAGGTGTTAATACGGAGGAGCTGTATATATCCCAACCCGATTACGGTGAGCAAGCCCTTGAGATTGTTGAGAATCTTATAAACAGCGGTGCGGTTGATGTGATCGTGGTGGACTCGGTGGCTGCCCTCGTCCCGAAGGAGGAACTTGAGGGTAAGATGGAAGATACAAAGGTTGCCATGCAGGCCAGGTTGATGTCTCAAGCGCTGAGGAAACTGAAGGGTATAGTCCACAGGAGTAACACAGCCCTAATATTCATAAATCAGATAAGGGAAAAGATAGGGGCTTACGGTAATCCAGAGACAACACCGGGAGGAAGGGCTCTTAAGTTCTTTGCGGATATGAGGATTGAGGTGAGAAGGGGACCAGATATTAAGGACGGTGAGAGGAGAATAGGTAACAGGGTAAGAGTGAAGATAGTTAAAAACAAACTCGCACCTCCTTTCCAGGAAGCGGAGTTTGATATCATTTACGGTGAGGGCATTTCTAAGATCTCCGATATTGTGGACACCGCGGTTGAGAGGAAGGTTATAACAAGAAGCGGTTCGTGGTACAGTTACGGGGAGGTGAGACTTGGTCAGGGAAGGGAACAGGTTAAAAAATTCCTCCTTGAAAACGAAGATATACTTGAGGAAGTCAGAAGGAAACTATTGGAGGTCTCCGGTCTTGCTTCAGTTGATACTTAAAAAGGCTGTTGAGATAGGAGCATCGGATGTACATATAAAAATAGGTACGAGGCCCGTTTTCAGGGTTCATAAAAAATTAAGGATTCTTAATGACTTCCCCCCGGTTGACAGTTCTGTGTTTTCCCTGTTTCTTGAAGAGGTACTTGGGAAGAATCCAAAAAAGAAAATAGAATTTGAAGAATTCGGTGAGGCGGATACATCCTATTCACTTCCGGGTATCTCCCGTTTCAGGGTAAATGTTTATAAACAGCGCGGTAGTGCGGGGATGGCTTTCAGAACCATACCCTTTGAAATTCCCCGTTTTGATACACTCAATCTTCCTCCAGTGATGTTAAAGGTTTCCCTTGAGAAAACAAAAGGATTGATCCTCGTTACGGGTCCTACGGGATCGGGTAAATCTACAACATTGGCGTCTATTATTGAGCATATGAATCAGACGAGGGAATGCGTTATAGTTACCATAGAGGACCCGATAGAGTATCTCTTTAAAGATAAAAAATCCTTCATCATCCAGAGGGAAGTCGGTATAGACACATCCAGCTTTGCGAGGGGATTAAGGGCTGCATTGAGGGAGGACCCCGATGTAATCATGGTGGGTGAGATAAGGGATAAAGAAACCGCCCAGATAGCCCTTCAGGCGAGTGAAACGGGTCATCTTGTGCTTGCCACCCTCCATACCCTTGATGCCAAGGAGACCATAAACAGGCTTATAAGTATGTTTTCCCTTGAGGTAAGGGATCAGATAAGGATACAGCTTGCGGAAACCCTCATTGCCATATTCTCTTTAAGATTGCTTCCGAGGGCGGACGGAAACGGTTCTGTACCCGCGGTTGAGATAATGCTGAATACGGGAGCCATCAAGGAAGCCCTCCTTGATCCAGAAAGACTCAACGAGATTCCCACCCTTATAGAAAGGGGAAGGGCTGCTTACGGTACACAGACCTTTGACCAACATCTTGAAGAACTTTACAGGAAAAGATGGATTGATTATGAAACCGCCATATTGGCGGCAAGCAAGCCTACTGATCTTGAACTTAAGCTTAAAGGAATATCTTCAGGATCAACGGGATACGCTTCCTTCTGATGAAGATAACCATTGACGGACCAGCGGGTAGCGGTAAATCAACGGTAGCAAGGCTTATCTCTTTAAGGTTAAAAATCCCTTACCTTGAAACGGGAACCGTCTATAGGGCTTTTGCCTACATACTTTCAAGGGAAGAGGAAAATCCGAATGAAGAAAGGGCTGTCAATCTTGTGAGGGGGAGACCCTTAGAGGTAAAAATGGATGTGGGTTCAATGGAAATACATTATAAAGGTAAAGATATAACAGGTGAACTGGGAGGGGAGGATGTGGGAAAGGTGGCTTCAATTATAGCGTCTTTTCCTTCTTTCAAAGAAGAAATAAATAAATACTTCAGGGAGATCGTAAAGGGTCAGGCTGTCATTGAAGGAAGGGATGCGGGTCTTTATATATTTCCTGACGCGGATATAAAGTTTTTTATCACCGCGTCCCCAGAGGAGAGGGCAAAAAGAAGGTGGAAGCAGTTAAGGGACAGGGGTGAAGAGGTTTCTTATGAGGAGATCCTTAGGAGTATAAGGGAAAGGGATGAGAGGGATGCAAAAAGATCCAAATATCCTTTTAAGCCCGCGGAGGATGCCCTTATTATTGATACAACCAATATGACCGTTGAAGAGGTTACAACCCACATTTTAAAGGAGATATACAGGTGTGTCTCCGATATGTAAATGCCTTTAACAGCTGTAAAGGAAGTTTACAACACATCAAGTTGTTGATACACAAAGACATTCCGCAATTTTACCGAAATTTTGTAAAGGGTTTTAACATTGCTCAGGATATAAGAAAAACCTAATATACCAGTCTTATCAATGACTTACTCATTTGGCACGGTTTTTGCATAATGTTTAGCATGGAAAAGGGAGGTGGAAGCATGAGGAAGCTGGTTGCGGTAATAGGGATAGGGTTGGGAGTTACAACCTTTGTATCTGCGGACGATATGCTGTTTCCTCCCGACGGAGAAATGCCGGGTGATAGACGCCCGCCCGTTGATATACCCGTTATACCGGAAAGGCCCGATGTGCCGAGAGTGGTACCCGATATTCCGAACAGACCCGAGATACCCCGTCCTCCGAGACCCGGCAGACCGGAAATTCCCCGTATTCCCTTTGATGAGATATCATAGGGGGCAATCATGATGAAGAAGTTGATAGGTTTGTTTATGGTCCTTGGCGCGGGTGTTGCAATTGCGGGTGATAAGGGATTGAAGGAAGTTACCCTTGATGAGCTTGACGAAATAACTGGGGGCGGTGTAAGGGATCCTAAGATAATTCTTTGGGATGAAGCACACAGGAATACGGGTATCAATCAGGAAATAAACGGAAGTGCAAACGGTAACAGTGCCACTTACAGCACGAGTATCAGCAATAATGAGGTTAGCATGAGATGAGCTTGCAATCTTTGATAGCAATAAAAACTTTTAAAGGAGGTAGAATCATGAAGAAGCATCTTCTACTCTCAGCACTGTTGGTGGGAGCTTTGAGTGTACCTGCGATCTCTGGGGAAGTTCTTTCCGAGGAGGAGCTGGAAGAGGTAAGCGCTAAGGGTATCCAGACTGTCATCAACGACGAATACCTTGATGACGAGCAGTTCAACAACAACGGATCTCTCCAGCTTGCCAATCAGGCACAGCAAGATATTGAAAATGTGGTTGTCAACAACAACGCCCAGTCCGCGGCAAACACGGGTGTAAACCTCTTGGGCAACCTTGACACCAGCGGTGATATAGACGCTACCCAGACTAATGACCAGTATGCTGACAACTATGTAGCTTACACAGAGCAGTATGTTTTCACAGAGGAACATGTTGATGATGAACAGTACAATAACAATGCTTCCGTACAGCTCATAAATGAGGCTCAGGAGTTTGCTAATGCTGTAGCTGCGGTCAACAGCGCCCAGTCATCCTCAAACCTCGGTCTTAACGCGGTCGGTAACCTCGCTACCGCTACAAGCATAACCACACACCAGACCAACGACCAGACAGCTTACAACGATGTATTCTAAACGGAGGGAAAAAGAAAAAGAAAAGCCGGAAGGGGGCTTTCCTCCCTTCCGTCCCTAATAATATAGGGGGAATGTGATGAAAAGGCAAGTGTTAAATTTAACACTGCTTACTGCTCTGCTGACGCCCATCGCCGTGGGAATGGAAATAATCTCCGACGAGGAGCTTGATGATGTGAGCGGTGGACAGGTTCAGCAGATAATAAACGGCGGTAATATTAATGCTCATCAGGATAATGATAATGGTTCGGTGGTCCTTCATGGTAATGTTCAGCGCTATGCACCGAATGTAATTAATGTTGCAGCGTCTGTGGATAATGTGGCTACAAACATTGCTAATGTTTCAGGAACAAATGTAAATGTAATACAGACTAACAATCAGTGTGGAAATAATACTGTGCACAGGGAACATCAGGAAATCTTTAACGGCGGAGATCTAAATGATACTCAGGATAATCAAAATGCTTCTGTGCTTATAACAGAGAATGTTCAAAGAAATGGTAATGCTATCTATACGGTGAATGCTGCCGTATCAGGTGTTGGTGTGGCTACCAATATTGCCACTGTAACAGCGCCTGGTGGTATTGCTGATGTTGACCAAACTAATGAGCAACACACGGAAAATAATGTTGCCCTGAATGATATTGATACCTTGAACCCATCTATGGGATGCGGAGGCAAAGATAGGGAAGGTTGTCAATATGTTGAAAATGCTGGAGATAATAGTGGTGGTTACCAAAGGAACAGTCAGGGATCTGTATACATATCGGATGATGCTCAAAGTGAAAGGGATAGCCTTAATCTTATTAACATCGCCATTTCCTCTGTGAATTCAGGCATCAACATTGCTGATGTACGGGATCCAACGGATACAGCGATTATAGATCAAAGCAACGTTCAGGATGCGGCAAACAATGTTGCTGCGGGAAGCATCAATGAAGATTATGAATTTAGGCAGGAAATAAACAACTTAGGACCTACAGGTCCACAAGATAATAACAACCTTTCCGTTTTCATCACAGGGAATGCTCAAAACTCTGCTTCTGGAATTATTCTTGTAAATGGCGCCGCCAGCGCCATTAATGCGGGTGTAAATATAGCTAACGCAACCACAACGAACGATATAACGGTGAATCAAAGCAATGAACAGGCTGCGTGTAACTGGGTGCAAACGGATCATCCGCAGTATGTTAACAACAGCGGTCCTTTATTAGGTCCTCAGCGTAATAACAACGGGTCGGTTATACCCAGTGGGTCACCTACGTTTCTTGCAATTGTGAACACTACACTTTCCGCTGTAAATGAAGCTGTAAATATAGCAAGTGCTACTTGTACTGGAGCGGGTTGCTCTATTACTATTAATCAAACGAATACACAAAATGCAACCAATGTTTTGGGCGCGAGTACAACCAATCCGGGTTGTGTCGCGTGTCCATAAGGGGGTGAACGGAAATGAAAAAGTTGATAGCTGTACTGCTTGCGGTAAGTTCCTTATCCGCGGGTATGGAGATAATAGGTGACAGGGAACTGGAAGAGGTGTACGCAGGTAACATATACTATTCGGATATAGTTTATAAGACTGCAAGCGGTGGAAGCGGTTTGGGAGGACCTTACGATCTTGTCAACTCCGTATTCATAGACGGCAATGCTCAACAGAACTCCTTTGCTCCCATCAATGCTGCCAACTCCGCGGTGAGCCAAGCCATCAACCTCGTCATCATTATGGGTGATGTAAACGGGAATGTGGATATAGACTTCAATAACAATCTGAACAGCAACTTAAGCATAGTACAGTGAGGAGGATGGGCGTGGTAAGGCTTGTCCTCCTGTCCCTTCTCCTTTTTACATTATCCTTAGCCCATGATTTCGGTTTCGGTGAATCCGACGAATGGGAAGAGATAGAGAAGTATGAAAAGGCAGAGGGCAAGGAGGCGATTGTAAGGGTAATTTCAGGCGATGGGTTTTCTTATGTAACAAAGGTAAAGAAACCCCAATCTTATCTTAAGGAAAAGCACCTTGTAAGACAGAAACTTGATTTTAGTTGCGGTTCCGCTGCTGTAGCGACCATATTCAATTATTATCTCGGCGAACATGTAACCGAGAAGGATGTTATAGAAGGATTGTTCAAGGTCGGAAATGTGAAAAAGATTATAAAAAGAAAGGCTTTTTCCCTTCTGGATATTAAGAAATTTGCGGAATATAAGGGATACAAGGCTGTCGGTTACAGAACGGATGTGAAGGGTTTGGTTAAGCTCGGCAAACCTGCCATAGTTACACTTGAGTTGGGTAACTACAAACATTTTGTCGTATTCAGGGGAGTAAGGAAAGGAAGGGTATTCTTGGCGGATCCCGCCCTCGGTAATACAATACTTTCCGTGGAAGAATTTGAACGCATGTGGTATAAAAACATAGCCCTTGTTATAGAACCAAAAGAGGAGCCTAAGGAAAACAGGCTCGCTATAACCGATGAGGATATGCAGTGGGTGCAGGAAGAGAAAGTAAGACAATATATAGGATCTTATGATATAATTTCCCCCAAATTACCTATTGACTTTTAAAAGATAATGAAAAAGCTATGCCTTATTCTTATCATAGTTCTTTCCTCAGTTTATGTATTTGCGGAAGAGAAATCCCTTGAGGAAAGGGCAAGAGAAGCCCTGCAGGAGCAAACCGCTCAACCCGAAGAGATCCTCACGATATTTGAAAGGGATTATGTTCTTGTAAAAAGGTGCAGATTTGAGATGGAGGAGATATTTTCCTATGTCTTCTATTCCGCTAATAGTATATACCTTGAGAGTTTTGCTATACTTGATCCAGTTTTTCTTACCCTCGGCGAATTCGGTGTGGAGAGGGTAAGAAGGAGTATATTTACAAATCTTATAAATCTTCGCTACGGTTTGAGGGACTATCTTCAGCTTGATGTGGTGATACCTTATATATACAGGCATGATAGGATGGTTGTTGTTGAAACGGCAACTGAAAAGAGTATTCAGACTGCCAACATAGGCGACATAACCTTCAGCCTTACCTATCAACCAGTAAGAGAAGGAAGGGTAAAGCCCGCGGTGTTAACAAGCCTCGGATTTAAAACAAAAACGGGTATAAGTCCTTTCCTCATAGATCCGGTGGAAGGCATACCTACAGGTAGCGGTTATTATTCCCTGAAGCTCGGATTTACTTTTATAAAGTCGGTTGATCCCGCCGTTATATTTGCAAGCCTTGCTTATGCCTATAACATTAAGGAAACCGGTTTGGATACAGCGGTTATCACAGAACAGGAGGTTTACAGATTTCAAGCTGTTGATCCGGGTGATACTATAAGTGCGAGCCTTGGCATAAGCTATGCTATAACCTATAATTTTTCCATAAGCTTTCAGCTTTTGCAGGACTATACCATGGATACATATATATGGGTTAACGGAGAAAAGAGGAGATCAATTAACTCTTCCCTGAATCTGGGTATGTTTAAGTTTAATGCTGGCTGGGCTTTTTCTTATAGGACTGGGCTTAATCTCGGGGTTGCCATAGGTTTGACCGAGGATTCCCCCGACTACTCTTTGGAGGTAAGGGTACCTATAAGGTTTTGAATGAGTGGGATAGTTGAGATAGTTGACCTTACAAAATATATAAATGGAAGGTTGATCCTTGAGAATGTAACCTTTAATGTGGAGAAGGGGGAGATATTTACCATCATAGGTGGGAGCGGAAGCGGAAAAACTTCAATTACAAAACACATAGTGGGGTTATGGAAGCCGACGAAGGGCTATGTGAAGGTATTTGGTAAAGATGTTGCAAGTATGTCTTTTATAGAGATAGAGGAGCTAAGAAAAAATATAGGCTATGTTTTTCAGCAAGGTGCCCTTTTTGATAGTTTAACAGTATGGGAAAATGTGGGTTTTTTCTTCCTTGAGCATGAAGATATGGAGGAGACGGAAATAAAAAATATAGTGAAGGAGAAGCTTAAGCTCGTTAACCTCGGCGAAGAGGTTATGGATCTGCTCCCTTCCGAACTTTCGGGGGGTATGAGGAAAAGGGTTGCCATTGCAAGGGCTATAGCTACAAATCCACAACTTATTATATATGATGAGCCTACATCTGGACTTGACCCCATAACGAGCAGGGTTATAGATGATCTTATAGTAAGTTTGAGGGACAAGACTGGAACCACATCAATTGTGGTAACCCACGATATGGTTTCCGCATTTAGGATATCGGACAGGATGCTCATACTTAACAAAGGCAGAGTTGTTCAGATAGGTACACCTTCGGAGATTATGAAGTCCGATATTCCTTTTGTTAGGGATTTCATAAAGAAAGGATTGGGAGATGTAAGCCTCAGGACCTCATAAGATTTTCCCCGAAAATTCTTCTCATCACGGGGTATGAGTTGTTTACCCCCTTGGACATAAGGATCTGGAAAAGATGGTTACTTCCCACAAGAAATGACACACTTGCACTTACGAGATAAAGGTGCCACATCCTAACGAAGGCCTTTCCGAATCTTTCTTCAAAGATACTCTTTTTGGATAAAAACCTTTTCTGCCACTCTTTCAGTGTAAGGTAATAGTGTACTCTCCAGTCATCAATGTCTATAAGATTGAAACCCGCTTCCGTCATTGCGGTTAATATTTCCTGTAGCCCTGGAAGATAACCGCCCGGAAATATCCTTTTTCTTATCCACCTGCTTTGGGATGAGGGAACCTGTTTACCTATTGTGTGAAGAAGGAAAATAGCTCCTTCTTCCGCCACATCTTTAACAACCTTAAAAAATCTCCTTATATTTCTTTTACCTACATGTTCAAACATGCCGACGGAAACTATCTTGTTGAACTTCATTCCGCTTGAAGAAAGATCATTGTAATGCATAAGGTAAACATTTACCCTGTTTTCAAGCTTTCTTCTTTTAATCTCTTCCTGTATGAACTTATATTGATTTTCCGAAAGGGTTATACCCGTCGCATTTACACCGTACTTTTCCGACGCTTCAATGATAAGGGATCCCCATCCGCATCCTATATCAAGTAGCCTTTCACCCTCGGTGAGCCTAAGCTTTTCGTATATTATTTCCCTTTTCTTTGATTGGGCTTCTTCCAATGACATATTGGGATTTTCAAAGAAGGCGCAGGAGTATGTCATGCTTTTGTCAAGCCATTCCCTGTAGAAATCATCATCAATGTCATAATGGTACTCTATATTTTCCGCTTCTTCCTTCATATTTTGGGGTTTCAATGAGGAGAAGAATACACCTATACCGTACAGTAAACGGCTTAATAGGGAGGCTTTACCCGAGCTTATTCCGTACTTAATAACCTCTTCAAGACTTCCTTCAACTTCTATGTTTCCTTTCATATAGTTTTCACAGAAACCCATTTCCTTGTCTATTAAACACTCAAGAAGTGCTTTCCATGTTTTAAATACTAAGGTTGTATCTGAATGCATATCCCATGTTTCACCCGAAGGAAGTCTTACATTAAAAGGCACATCAAAGTTCTTAAGTACATTCCGCAGGATAACCTTCCCTATGACTATGTTCATCCTTACCCACCCCCATACTTATAATTATAGACATCTTTAAGAATACAGTATCAGATGCAATTTTATTGCAAAAACCAAATATTCTCAGGAATTTTTGAATAAAAGTTTGATTTTTTCAATGAAAAATTGGTATTATATTTCCCATTATGGGAAAAAGAGGAAGGAATTTGAGGGAAAAAGAGGTCAGAACAACCATAAAATTGTCGGAAAGCTTGTGGAAAAAGCTGAAAATAGAAAGTGTGAGGAAGAAAAAATCTCTGAGCGAGCTGATAGAGGACAAAATAAGGGAGCTTGAAAAAATGAAAAAGTCAACTTAGGGGTGCATTGATTTTTATATATAGTGAGGTTATTGACCGATTTCTTTCTTTTTTGTGAAAAACAAAGCCAAAGAAATACCTACCGCTCCCGCTGATAGATATAGAAGATCAATAGGTGTACTATACTTCATGTTAAGGGCTGTTTTGAAAAAGATAACTATGAGTACCATTATGACCACCCTTCCGAGCTTTTCTTTTAAGTCTTCCAAGTTTCTTATAAACAGCACCTTTGAGCTTCTTTCGTCCCTCTGAGCCTGGTCAATTTTAGATATGAATATCTCATATATACCCAAGGCAAAGATTAAAAGGAAGGTGCCTATGAGGAACATGTCAATGGAACTTATGGCTGAACTGAGGAGTTTTTTTTGAAATATCTCATAATCTTTGATTGATGATTTTGTTATAACTACAAAGAATTCATAAAAGCCTGCCATGAAGAGGGCTAATGCGTACAGAATGGAACTTATTACCGCGAATAGGACTAAAAGTCTTGATTTCCATAAAATGCCTTCAAATATCTCTTCAAGCCTTTTCACAAGAAAAATAGTATATCAATCTACGGTTATTTCAAAGGCAAATTTACGAAAGTCATTTCTGAGGAAATCAAGGATATTTCTTATAAGATCTGTGTGATGCCTGTTAACCCTTATGGTTATCCTTACACCTTCTGGTATCCTTAAAGATCTTACATCCGCGGAGGAGTCCCTTAAAAAATCTCTTAGAAGTTTAACCTCCTCCGTACCTTTTACTTTCACATTTATTATTCTGGTAAAAGGGGGTAGGTTTTCATCCCTCCTTCTTTCCAATTCTCTTTTAAGGAACAAGAAAGGGTCCTTCATCTTTATACTTTCTATGGCGGGGTGATTGTCTATAATTGACTGGATTATTACACCCTTTTTGGCGGTGGTAAGACATCTCCATAGAAAGTAGTAAAACTGTTCGTCCGCCCTGTAGTCCGGCACAGATAATATATTTTCACCGTTAACAACTATAACATAATCAAACTGGGAGGACCAGGGAGCGTTGGTATCAAAGAAAATATCTTCCCTTATACCCCACCTCTTTTCAATTACCTCCATAACCTTTTCTATTCCTATACCGAGATCGCGGAGGGGATGCCCGCAGTCGGGACAGCGGTTTTCTCCTTCAGTTAATCTACATTTGGTACAGATGGTGTAGCCTTTGGATCTGAAAAAGGTAAGAAAAGTACCGCAGTCGGGACACTGGGCAATAAACTGGCATTTTTCACAGTACATGTAGCTGTACCCCCTTTTATGGGAGATTATGAGTTTTGTTGCACCCTTTTCGTTTAAAATGCTTACGGATTCCCGCGTCAGTATCTCGTTGTAATGTCTTTTTATAACCTGCGTTCTTATTCTTTTCAAAAGACTGACATCCTTTTTAAACACACCCCTTTCCTTGAGGTAGTAGCTTTCCAAGGATGGAGCGGGACTTCCTATACTGAAGCCCGACCCTAATTCCTTTGCTACTAAGAAGGCGAGATTTCTTATGTCAATATGAGGCTCCTTAAAATGTTTCACGGAAGGCAAATGATCGTCAAGTATTATTAAATTATTTAAATCCTCCAAAGGAAGGAGAGAGGCAGGGAAACTTCCGCCCACCAATGTGCCACCCCTGTGGGCTAAGAACCATCTATCCCTCAATAATCTTTCTTTTAGGTCTCCTCTTATTACAGGTACGCCTTCTTCTTCAATCTTGAGAAGGTGGTTTTTTGATGTTGACAAAACAAGGGTTGAACCTCCGGTTTCCTCGTGTTTTGCCCTTATGTAGTCCCATACACTGTCAAAGTGTCCCCAAATAAGATAATTTTCACCCTTTACCTTTCTTAAGGGTTTCTTTTCGGGTTTAACATTGGTCTCTTCTTCCGATTGCTCCTTTACCGTAACTATAAGTCCCTTTTTTATTAAAGAGTTTATATGCCTTTTTGAAAAGCCTTCCTTAAGAAGGTCCTCTTCCCTTACCTTTACCTCACCTCCGATCTTTAAAAGTATCCTTTTTATTTCCGGTTTTTTAATGCTGGCTAAGGCATCCTTCAAATCAGTACCGAGACTAAACACCCTTTCCTCTTCTCCTCTGCTGACCCACTCTTCCCTTACACCTAGAACACCCTTTTGTATTAGTGAATCTATTAGATTTTTACCGTATCTCCTTACAGCCTTTTCGTATGTGTAGTCTTTTTTCTTTTCAATATAGTTGATGACTTCACGGGTCTTTTTATCAAGACCTTCCTTTATTTTGGGGAATATGATTTTCTCTTTGTACTTTATGAAGGATGAGGGTATAAGTTGAAACAATAAGGCTGTGAAGGGAACCCTGTAAAATCTTGAAAGCTCCTTGAGGGCTGATATATGATGGGGGAGGATAAGGGGAAGTTTGTCCGGATAGGTGGAGGTTACCTTTTTGCCTTCTGTAGCTTTGTCCGTTATTATCCCCGTATTACCCTCTTCTTCAACTATGACCCTGAATCCTACGAAAGGTTCTGAGGGGGGTTCGGGGAGATCAAGATTTTTTACCCTTCCCGTATCAAAGGCTACCTTAAAGAACATCAGTAATTGTCAAGGATCATGTCAAGTATATGGGCTAATATTTCAAATTCCCACTGGTGAAAGTGATCATCCCTGTTAAGTATGTGGATTATTCCTATACTCTCAAAGTAAAGGAGCATCTTTGCAAGATCCGCCAGACCGCATATCTTTGAAGACTTTAAATCGTGCATCTTTATGCGGGGAACGGGTTTCTGAGATTGCTTAAATATATCTATAAGTTCCTCTTTAAGGGTATAGTATAGGGTTTCAAAATCACAGCTCATGTTAGTCTTATTATTTTATCAGGTCAATTATTACATCCCTGTCGCTAAATTTTATCTTTTTGTCTCCTATCTCTTGATAATCCTCATGTCCTTTACCAGCAACCAGTATTATGTCGCCCTCCTTTGATATCTTGAAGGAGAAACGTATGGCTTCTTCCCTGTCTTCTTTTATGAACACTTTGTCTTTGTTTGAGATGCCTTTGAGTATATCTCCTATTATGGAAAGGGGATCTTCATTCCTCGGATTGTCTGAAGTGAGTATAACTATATCGGAGAGTGCTTCCGCCACCCTACCCATGAGAGGCCTTTTGCCCTTGTCCCTGTTGCCCCCCGCTCCGAATACGGTAATTATCCTTCCCCTTTCCCTTATCCTGTTTATCGCTTCAAGTACATTCCTGAGGGCATCGGGTGTGTGGGCATAATCTATGATAAATATCCTTCCCTGCTTTTCTATCCTCTCAAACCTTCCCGGCACCCTTATCTTTTTAACAGCCTCCTTTATTATTCTTTCCTCTATACCTCTGTCAATACAGTAGGAAACTCCTGCGGTTATGTTATAAGCCTGGAATTCCCCTACGAGGGGTGAATTGAGTACGATCTCCTTACCCCTGTGATATATTTTTACATCCGTACCTTTAAAGGTTGAATGTACCGCTATTATTCTTGTGTCACCTGAAAAGCCGAAACCGATTACATCCTTTCCTGCCCTTTTTAATTCCTCATAGAGCCTCTTTCCGTAAGGGTCATCGGTATTTATGTAGGCTGTGTTATATCTGTATTCTTTAAAAAGCTTTGCCTTTGCCTTAAAGTATTCTTCCATATTTTTGTGATAATCTAAATGATCTTGTGAAAGATTAGTAAATATTACCGCATCAAAGGAAGTTCCCCTTATCCTTTCCTGATCAAGGGCATGAGAAGACACCTCAGCGCTTACATATCTTACCCCCTCTTCCCTCATCCTTTTAAGGATACTAAACCACAGGTGTGGAGGCGGTGTTGTTCTCCCTTCAGAGATTATATCCCCTTTTATTCTGTAATTTATTGTTCCTATTACTCCTGTGGAAAATCCCGCCTCTTTGAATATGCCTTCAATTATATAAGTTACAGTGGTCTTTCCGTTTGTTCCGGTAACTCCTGCGATGTTCAGCCCCTCCGAGGGGAATCCGTAAAATATGTTTGATGCTATTGCAAAAGCCTTTCTTACATTTTCAACCCTCTTTACACGTGGATGTTTGATGGGTTGATCGGTTACAACCAGCAATGCTCCTTTTTGGAAAGCTTCATCTATAAACATATTACCGTCCGTTGAAGAGCCTTTTATTGCGAAGAATATATATCCTTCCCTTACCTCCTTTGAGTTGTTTGTAATACCTTTGCATATTTTCAGGGCGTCAAGTAAGTCCATACTACTAATTTAAGAATTTTTTTAGAAATCTCCCCGTATATGATTTTTTTATTTTCACAATTTCTTCAGGCGGACCTTCCGCTATAACCTCTCCTCCCCCGTCTCCGCCTTCTGGTCCGAGATCTATTATCCAGTCCGCGCACTTTATAACATCAAGGTTGTGTTCTATAACCACGACCGTGTTGCCCCTGTCAACCAGTTTTTGTAGGACATCAATTAGTTTTTTTACATCGTCCATATGAAGACCCGTAGTAGGTTCATCAAGAAGATACAGGGTCCTGCCCGTCTCTTTTTTGGAAAGCTCCCTTGCGAGCTTTATCCTTTGAGCCTCTCCCCCAGACAGGGTGGGGGCGGGTTGACCCAGCTTTATATATCCGAGACCCACATCCTTAAGAAGCTCAAGCCTCCTCTTTATGGCGGGATTGTGTTGGAAGAATTCGTAGGCTTCGTCAACAGTCATATCAAGGACTTCCGCTATATTCTTACCTTTATATAAGACATCAAGGGTTTCCCTGTTATACCTTTTCCCTTTACACACATCGCAGGTTACATATACGGGCGGTAAGAAGTGCATCTCCACCTTTATAACCCCTTCACCTTGACAGGCTTCGCACCTTCCCCCTTTTACATTAAAGGAGAATCTTCCCGGCTTGTAGCCTCTTGCCCTTGCCTCCAATGTGTTGGCAAACAGATTCCTTATTAAATCAAATATCTTTGTGTAGGTTGCGGGATTGCTACGGGGAGTTCTTCCTATGGGTGACTGATCTATATTTATAACCTTATCAATATGTTCAAAACCTTCTATCCTTTCAACCTCACCGTGGGTTTCTTTGGATCCGTAAAAAAGCTGTCTTGCATACTTCCATAGCACATCGTAAACCAAGGTTGACTTACCGCTTCCCGATACGCCCGTTATACAGACGAAAAGCCCTATGGGAATACTTACCGTTATATTTTTTAGGTTGTGTTCCTTTGCGCCTATTATCTTAAGCCATTTATCTGAGGGTTTCCTCCTTTCTTTTGGAACTTCTATTTTTAACCTTCCGGAGAGATAGGCGCCCGTAAGAGATTTTTTATTCTTTTTTATCTCCTCAACGGTCCCTTGGGCAACTACATAACCGCCGTCCTTTCCCGCACCGGGACCAAGATCAATAATGTGGTCCGCGGACTCTATGGTTTCTGGATCGTGTTCAACAACTATAACCGTATTGCCCAGATCCCTAAGCTCTTTAAGGGTTTCTATGAGTCTGTGGGTATCCCTCGGATGTAAGCCTATGGAAGGCTCATCAAGTACATAAAGTACCCCCGTAAGCTTTGATCCTATCTGGGTTGCAAGCCTTATCCTTTGCATCTCCCCTCCCGATAGGGTTGTTGCACTCCTTCCAAGGGAAAGATAGTCAAGTCCTACATTTACAAGAAACCCCAACCTCTCCGTAATCTCCTTTATAAGCCTCTCGCCTATCTGCAACTCCTTTTCTGAGAGCTTTCCAGGAAGATGTTTAAAAAATTCGTAAGATTTACCCGCTGGCATTGAAACAACATCCCATATACTTTTGTTGTCAACAAGTACGGAAAGGGCTTCTTTCCTCAGTCTTGCCCCTCCGCACTCGGGACACGGTACTTCTCTAATAAAATCCTCTATCTCCTCCCTTATCCTTTCCGCATCTTCTTCCATAAATCTTTTCTGCAGGTGATTGACTATACCTTCATACTCAAAGCTTTCCTGTCCCCTCGTTCCGTACAGGAGTATGTCCTTGGCATGTCTGGAAAGTTTTGAGAATTTGGTATAAGGGTTTATACCCAGCTTCCTTAGAACATTGGCTATAGAAAATTTCAGATATCCGAAGTAGCCCGAGTTGGTTATCCTAAAGGCGGAAACCGCAGGCTCGTCCTCATCAACCAAGAGACCCACATCTATCTCCCACTTCACCCCCAGTCCTTTACATGAGGGGCAGGCACCGTAGGGTGAGTTAAAGGAAAACAGTCTCGGAGACAGCTCTGGTAGTGAAAAGCCGTGATCAGGACATGTGAGCTTCTCGCTCATTAATTCTTCCTTCATTGTTTCTGTATCTTCCACCTTTATTAATCCCTTTGAAAGCTCAAGGGCTTTCTCTATTGAGGTGAGTAACCTTGCCCTCTCTTCATCCTCAACGACCAGTCTGTCCACAACCACATCAATGTCGTGCTTCTTGTTTTTCTCTAAGGGTGGTACCTCTATGACCCTTCTTAGATCACCGTCAACCTTTACCCTTGTAAATCCCATTCTTTCAATATCCCTCATAAGATCCCTGAATTCTCCCTTCTTGCCCCTTACAAGGGGTGAGAGGATCATTATCCTCTTGCCCGCATACTTTCCCATTATTCTGTCCAATATCTCATGGGCGGAGAGACCTTCAAGGATCCTTCCGCATACGGGACAGTGGGGCTTGCCTATGTTAGCCCACAATACCCTTATGTAGTCGTATATCTCCGTTACTGTTCCCACCGTTGAACGTGGATTTTTTGAGGTTGTTTTTTGATCTATGGCTATGGCGGGAGAAAGCCCTTCTATAAGCTCAACATCGGGCTTTTCCATAACGCCAAGGAATTGCCTTGCGTAGGATGAGAGGGATTCAACATACCTCCTCTGTCCTTCCGCATATATGGTATCAAAGGCTAAGGAAGACTTTCCTGATCCGGAAGGTCCGGTAATGACAACGAGTTTATACTTTGGAATGTCAACATCTATGTTCTTAAGATTATGCTGTCTTGCACCTCTTATTATTATCTTATCCATTTCAACTTAAAAAGCCCCTTTTGTACTGCCACGGTATTAAATTGTCAATATTTAATCTTTTGCTCCACCTTAAAGGGAAATAGGGATCCCTTAAAAACTTCCTTCCGAAGGCAACAAGATCCGCCCTTCCGTTTCCTACTATATCTTCCGCCTGTTCCAATGAGTTTATCATCCCCACCGCCATTGTTCTTATACCCGTTTCCCTTTTTATCCTTTCCGCAAAGGGGACCTGAAATCCCGGGTATTCCTTTATACTTTCTTCTTCAATTATCCTACCGGAAGAGCAATCTATAACATCAACGCCTTCATCTTTAAGCTCCTTTGCGAGTTTTACGCTGTCCTCTATACTCCATCCACCCTCAACCCAGTCAACTGCGGATATCCTTACAAAGAGGGGCATTGAATCGGGTATAACCTTCCTCACACCCCTTACAATCTCCTTTAAAAGTCTCGTCCTGTTTTCAAAACTACCTCCGTACTCGTCCCTCCTTTTATTTGAGAGGGGAGATAGGAATTCGTGAAGTAGATAACCGTGGGCGGAGTGAATTTCTACTATGTCAAAACCCGCATTAACCGACCTTTCTGCACCTTTAACGAAAGCTTTTTTAACTTCCTCTATATCCTCTTTTGTCATTTCCTTAGGTATCTCCCAGTTTTTACCAAAAGGTATTGAAGAGGGGGCTATTGAGTTTTTTGATCCCCTCCTTTTCTTTTTTGCCCTTTCCCATCCGGGACAATCCTCTGCCTTTCTGCCCGCATGGGCGAGCTGTATTCCCACCTTTGCACCCGCTTCTTTGCAAGTCTTTACCAAGTGAGCAAAGGCTTCTACGTGTTCGTCGCTCCATATTCCGAGGTCATTTATAGAGATCCTTCCCCTTTCCTCAACAGCTGTGGCTTCAATAAATATAAGTCCTGCTCCTCCGTAGGCACGCGTTGAGTAGTGTATTATATGAAACTGATTGGGATAGCCATTTTCCGCTGAATACATACACATAGGGGACATTACAATCCTATTTCTCAGTTCAATACCCCTTATTTTGAGGGGGCGGAAAAGAAAACTCATGAACTTTTTATTATATTATACAATGTCAGAATTCACATGTTTCGCCCTTTATAACGCTTATACTTTCAAGCCAGTAATTACCCCTTTCCTTACTCCCCCTGAAGGTGATATCCGCCTTTATAAGCCTGCCGAAGATCCACGGGGGTACGGAACCTTTGGAAAGGACGGACAGAATTGGACCTTTTGCAAAGGCGGGTTTTTTCTCTCCTTTCAGATGCAGGGTTATCCTGTAAACGGGCATATCGGGTTCTATAT
This sequence comes from Aquificales bacterium, assembly GCA_027037055.1. GTDB lineage: Bacteria > Aquificota > Aquificia > Aquificales > Aquificaceae > WFWF01. The sequence goes on from JALWBR010000019.1 coordinate 18,792, forward strand.
TCAGCAGTTTACCGCTTAGCACGGAGTACTCAACAACGCACCCCTCAACCTTTTCCGTTTGGGAAAGGGGTGAGACTGCAAATACTGTTAACAATGGTAAAAGGGCGGAAGTTAAAAGTCTGATCATGTTGAACCCTCCTTTCTGATCATGTTAATCCATAAGATAAGATCTTGCACAACTTGTTTGTTTGTTAGATAATATATATTTCATCCGGGGTAGCTCAACCGGCAGAGCGGGTGGCTGTTAACCACCTGGTTGGGGGTTCGAGTCCCTCCCCCGGAGCCATAAAAGAGCCGGTAGCTCAGCCTGGTAGAGCAACGGACTTTTAATCCGTGGGTCGCGGGTTCGAATCCCGCCCGGCTCACCATTTAATCTGAAGCCAGGGGGAGGCGAAGATGAGGAGGAGGAGGATACTTATATTATTTTGCGGATTTATTCCTGCTTTGCTTCTCTGCGGTTGTAGTAAAAAATCTCCTTCCTCTGATTCAGTTGCGGTGAGCGGTAGGGTAAGTGTTTCAAATGCCCTTGTTTACATTAACTCCGTGGATTCCGATGGAAAGCTAATAAAAAGGGTTAAGGTGGAGGCTAAAGGTGGAAAATTCACGGCGGATGTACCCTATTCTGAGAAAGGAGGATTATTGGTAATTGTAGCGGATGGCGGAAGTAATTTTATAAGATCTACCAAAACTGTCAGATACAAGAGTAAAAACGACATAGACGGTTTAAGGATTAACTTGGATCTCCTCCGTGTTAATATAAAACGGATAAATGTTAAGGATGGGCTTACAATTACGGATACGGGAAAAAAGTATGTAAGGGTAAGGTTGGATAAGGGTGGAGTCAGAAGTACAGATAAGGATAAGGGGAAACTCATTGAGTTAAATATTCCCCTTGATCTTATTAAGGCGCAAGACACGATAGAGGTAAGGTACAGAAGTTTTACCCCTTCCGACCCCCAAGATTATCGCTTCTTTCCGGGAGAAGAGAATGAAAGGGGAGGGAGGCTCCTTTCGGTGGGTTTTGACTATATAGATATAGTGAATCCTGTCAACAATAAGACCGTATTTGACAAAAGCATAGTAAAGCAGAATCAGGAAGTTATAAGGATGCTGAGATGGGTAGATAAGGAGCAGCTCCTGAAGATAAAGAATAGAAAAGGATCCGTTGACGAAGATCCTTCCAAGGGGGGAATTCAGGTTACCTTTTATGCCTTTGATAGTGATAAAGGTGCGTGGGTCGTTGCGGGTAAGGGTGTTTTTGTCAACAGCGGTTCGGTTAACTATACGAGTCAAGCATTTGACAACATACTTCAAAACGGATGTGCTGATCAGCAGGAGTGTGACAATAACGGCGTTTATTGGAATGAGGATGATATGTTCCTTCCTTCCGCGGAAGTTTATGCTGTCGTTAGCATAACAAATCCTGATCTTAGGTGGAAAAATATTGACTATATTGCACCGGGAGATCCCGCGGAGTGTGAAATAGTAATAGTTGATTCAAAGGGCAACCCTGTGGGAACATGGGTTGAAGCATCTCCTGATGATAACGGAAATATAGAATATACCTACGGCTTTACATCGCCTTCAACGGGAAAGGTAACACTTCGTACTATTACTTACGGATTTCCCGAGAACGGCATCATCTCTTATTACAATCCTAAGAATGAATGGGTTATAAGTCCTATATGTAAGGAGACCGCATCTCCCATTGTTAAATTTGTAAAGGGTTGCAGATGTACAATAAATCCCGATGATGAAAAGGTTTGTGAGGTAAAAGGACAGGTCACGGATCAGGGCGGAAATCCTGTAACCGGTGTGACTATTGAGATTAGGGGATTCGGATTTTCTACATTCACCTTTACAGATTCTCGGGGAAATTACAATGCCAAAGTACCGTGTAAGAGGGATCTTAATATGTATGTGGATAATTCCGCGGATCCTCTTGTTTTTAATGTTAACGGGGTGGTAGGCGGAGACGAAAACTCCGATAACGGTACAACCGCGGTGGTCAATGTAACACTGGGTACATGTTATGCTGAAGGAAAGATTCTGTTTGAAGGGAATCCTGTTGAGGGAGTTCTAATAACAAGCGGTAAGGAAAGTGTTTATACGGGGGCGGAAGGGAAATACAGGATTAGGGTTAAATGCGAGACTTCTGAACAATTGTATTTATTTAAGGATAAGAATAAAGGACCTTGTAATTGCAGTGTTACTACATACCTTCGCATAGATGTTAACGGGAGAATTGATAAGGATGAGGTTTTTGATGACGGGGTGACGGTTAGAGTAGGGGATTTTGAGTTGGCTCCCTGTTTTGTAAGGGGAAGATTCACCGACACGCTGGTTCAGAATAAGGATCTTGCAGGTGCTTATGTTCATGCTTATACCATTATGTCTATCTATCAGAACTTCAGGTATTATAACTCTTCCATGGAAACGGACAGTTACGGTGCGTATCAGCTTCCGATCCTTTGTGAGCTTGACGCCGAATTTATAATGTCCTACGGGTTTGGAACCGGTGATCCTGACATAAAGTATATGGATAAGTTTAAGGTTGACGGTTATGTAGGTGGTTCAGAGGTTTCTGATGACGGGAGGATTGTGGATATGGGTACGGTGGATGTGGCGGAGTGTAAGGTAAGCGGTTCGGTTACGGATCAATCTTCCCAACCCGTGGGGGGTGCGACTATTGAGCTAATTAACGGTTCTTCCGTTTCAGCGCTAATTTCTTGTAGTATATACCCCTGTATGAGCTATTCTGATATTACAGATAACAGCGGTAACTATACCCTCGGTACTTTGTGCAGTAGGGGAGGAGTCATTAACACACTCTTTATTTCATGCACTCCTTCATCACCCGCATCCTTTAATGTTAACGGTACGGTGGAATCTCCCGAAAACGGTGACGATGGTACTACGGTTACATTGAACTTTACAAACTGTCAGTGAAATTGGGTCTTTTCGTAGGGGAAGGGAAAGCTTATATTATATAGTCCCTTTATTTTCGTGTTTTAATATAAGTTGGAGGTCCGTTTTATGTCAAGAAAGGGTGCTGATATAGTAATAGAAACCCTCATAGAGGAAGGTGTTGAATACATCTTCGGATTGCCAGGCGGAGCCATTATGGAGGTGTACGACGCCCTTTACAGGGTGGGCGGTATAAAGCATATACTTGCCCGACATGAGCAAGGGGCGGGTCACATGGCGGAGGGTTACGCTAAGGCGACAGGTAAAGTTGGTGTAGCAATGGTAACCTCCGGACCCGGGGCTACCAACCTCGTAACCCCGATAGCGGACGCCTATATGGATTCGGTCCCGACAGTGTTCATAACAGGTCAGGTGCCTTTGCATCTTATAGGTAACGATGCCTTTCAAGAGGTGGATATAATAGGTATAACAAGGCCTATAACCAAGCACAGTTTTCTGGTTAAAAGGGTTGAAGATCTTCCTTATGTAATAAGACAGGCATTTCACATAGCCAGAACCGGAAGACCTGGTCCTGTTGTCATAGATCTTCCCAAGGATATAACCCAGCAACTTTCTGATGTTTCCATACCTTCAAAAGAAGAAGCTATAAGTTCCCTTATAGGATATAAACCCCATCTTACTGGTAATCCCCAGCAGATAAAGAAGGCTGTCAAACTGATAACAGAGGCAAAGAAACCTGTCCTTTATGTTGGTGGAGGGGCGGTTAATGCGGAAGCCCAGGATGAACTTTTGGAACTTGCAGAGCTTATGAGGATACCCGTAACAACGACCACCCAGGGCAAGGGTGCCTTTCCCGAAGATCATCCCCTTTCTCTTAGGATGTTGGGCATGCACGGTACATACTATGCGAATATGGCTGTGTATAACTGCGATCTTCTTATAGCGGTGGGAGCAAGGTTTGATGATAGGGTAACTGGGAAGGTAGAGGAGTTTGCACCCAATGCAAAGATAATTCACATTGATATAGATCCCGCTTCCATATCAAAGAACATAATTGTTGATGTACCCATAGTGGGGGATGTAAAGATAGTACTTAATAAGATATTGGAAGAGATAAAGAAAAAAGGTGCCAAAATATTACACGAGAGGGAAAGGGAAGAATGGCTTGAGCAGATAAATAAGTGGAAGAAGATGTATCCCCTTACCTATAAAAATTCGGACAAGGTAATAAAACCCCAGTATGTTATAGAGCAGATATATGAAGTTACACGAGGGGAAGCCATACTTTCTGCGGGGGTGGGTCAACATCAGATGTGGACAGCCATGTTTTACAAGTTTTCCTTTCCCAGACAGTTTATAAACTCGGGTGGACTCGGTACTATGGGATTTGGTTTGCCCGCGGGGATAGGTGCGAAGGTGGGAAGACCGGATATTCCCGTCTTTGTGGTGGACGGTGACGGTTCTTTTATGATGACCATGCAGGAGGTGGTAACCGCTGTCCATTATAAGATACCCGTAAAGGTTGCCATTATAAACAACGGGTATCTCGGAATGGTCAGACAATGGCAAGAGCTTTTCTATGAGAAGAGGTACTCGGAGGTGGATCTTAGTATCCAACCCGATTTTGTTAAGCTTGCGGAGGCATGCGGTGCGGTAGGATTCAGGGCGGAAAAGCCTTCGGAAGTTAGGGAGATTCTGGAAGAAGCCATGAGGATAGAAGACAGACCTGTTATCATGGATTTCCATGTTGACAGGGAAGAGAATGTGTTCCCCATGGTGCCTGCTGGAAAATCTTACAAGGATATGATCCTTGAGGACGGTAAAAGCCCCGATGTTGAAACCATGTATCTTGTGGGATAAGGGGGTATCTGTATGAGTGAATTTACCGTTATTGAAACGAGAAAGTTAAGGGAAGTTCGTAAAGGTGCAACAAGGAAACACATAATAAATGTAACCGTAAGAAATGAGTTCGGAGTACTGGCGAGGATAGCCACACTTATAGCGGGTAAGGGATACAATATAGAGAGCTTGAGTGTGGGTGAGACGCACGAAAAGGGTATTTCAAGGATGACAATAGAGATAATAGGGGATGATATAGTGATAGATCAGGTGGTTAAACAGCTAAGGAAACTTATAGATACAATTAAAGTTAGGGATCTTACGGATATTCCTCATGTTGAGAGGGAACTCGTTCTTATAAAGGTTCATACGCCTACAGCAAGGGCAAGGGATGAGGTATTGAGGATAACGGAAATATTCAGGGGAAAGGTTGTTGATGTATCTCAGGAGACATATACCGTTGAGGTTACGGGTGATGAAGACAAGATAAGGGCAATAGTGGAACTTTTAAAACCCTTCGGTATCAAAGAGATGGCGAGGACTGGGAAGATAGCTATGAAAAGGGAATTGGGATGGGAAGAAAACCCTCAGGATTGATATAATTTTAAGATTGAAATTGTTCGGGGGTTTTTAGATGGCAAAGATCTATTACGACGATGATACCCATCTTAATGTTTTGGTGGGTAAAAAGATAGGTATTTTGGGTTACGGAAGTCAGGGTCATGCCCACGCCCTTAATCTGAGGGACAGCGGTCTTGAGGTTATCATAGGCTTGCATGAAAGGAGCAGGTCAAGACAGAAGGCTGAAGCGGACGGCTTTAAGGTTCTCACCCCTTCCGAGCTTGCAAGGGAAGCGGATATAATAATGTTTCTTGTTCCCGATACCGTTCAACCCCAGATATACAAAAGGGATGTTGAACCCTATCTTGATGAGACAAAGACCCTCGCCTTTGCCCACGGTTTTAACATACATTTCCATCAAATAGTACCGCCTAAGGATGTGGATGTATTTATGGTTGCCCCCAAAGGACCCGGACATCTTGTGAGGTGGATGTATGAGGAAGGGAAGGGTGTCCCCGCTTTGGTTGCGGTTCATCAGGATGCTTCCGGTATATGTCTTGAAAAGGCACTCGCATACGCTAAAGGTATAGGGGCTACGAGGGCGGGTGTTATAGAGACTACCTTTAAAGAGGAAACCGAAACGGATCTTTTCGGCGAGCAGGCTGTTCTTTGCGGGGGTGTAACAGCCCTTATAAAGGCTGGTTTTGAGACATTGGTAAAGGCGGGATATCAACCGGAGGTTGCTTACTTTGAATGCCTCCATGAGCTTAAATTAATAGTTGATCTTATATATCAGTACGGCATATCGGGTATGAGGTATTCCATATCCGATACCGCAAAGTACGGAGATGTAACGAGGGGTGAAAAAATTTACAAGGCGGTATTACCCTTAATGGAAGAGATGCTTGAGGAGATTCAAAAGGGAGAGTTTGCAAGGGAATGGGTCCTTGAAAATCAAGCAGGCAGGCCCGTTTTCAATGCATTGCTCAACAGGGACAGAGAACACCAAATTGAAAAGGTCGGAAGGAAACTGAGAGAGATGATGCCTTGGATAACCTCTAAGGAGCTGAAATGAATCTGACGAGTAAAAGGGAATACTTAAAGAAAGTCTATGCACCCGTCGGTATGGCGGCTGCCCGATTTCAGATACCGCCCAATCTTATAACCCTTGCATCCCTTATACTGGGTTCCGCATCCGCCTACTTTTTCTATCACCATAAACCCTTTGCGGGGGCGGTACTTCTTGCCATATCTGGCATCCTTGATCTTGCGGACGGTATGGTAGCAAGACTTAACGATAAGGCTTCAAAGTTCGGGGCTGTTTTTGACTGGCTTGCAGATAAATGGGTTGACGGACTTGTCCTCGGCGCCATAGGGCTTGCCTACTCTTCCCCCTTCATAGCATTGCTTGCTGTAACATCTTCTATGCTTCACTCTTTCATAAAACCCGTTGTGTATGCGGAAATAGGTTATTCCGAAAGGACAAAGGGTAAAATTGAGGATCCTTTGGAAAATACGGGCTTTTTCGGGCGACCAGAAACACATATAGCGATACTTGTCTTTTCTCTTTCCGAATTTATGAAACTACCCTTCGGCCTCAGTTTTGGAATAAAGGTTATTACCTTCCTTACCCTTCTTTCACTTATCATGAGGATAAACTATCTATTTAAACGCTATGGAAGGGAATATGAATAGACCTTATGTAATTATAGTTTCAGAAGTAACCGTTGACGGAAAACTTACCCTATATAGAGGGGCATCCAGCAAGGAGCTTATGACCCTTATGGATCAAGAGGCTTACAGGTATCTCCATGAGATAAGGGCTAAGGTGGACGGTATAATGGTAGGCTGTGAGACGGTAAGAACCGATAATCCCAGCCTGACGGTGAGGTATGTTGAGGGTAAAAATCCCATAAGGATAATACCCTGTTCAACCGCCAATGTACCCCTTGACGCTAACATTTTCTCCCCGGATGCAAAAACTATAATCGTAACAACAAAAAGGGCACCTGAAGAAAGAATAAGGAAGATAAGGGATAAGGGTGCGGAGATAATATTCGCAGGTGAAGATCTCGTGGATTTTGAAGAGCTTCTGCCTATACTTTACAGCAGGGGAATAAACAGCCTTATGGTTGAAGGGGGTTCTTCCATCAACTGGGAGTTTATAAGAAGAGGATTTGTTGATGAAGTAAGATTGATACATCTTCCCGTTATTGTGGGAGGTGAAAATGTGCCGACCCTCGTGGGCGGAGAAGGGTTTAAGAGCCTTAAAAATGTGATGAATTTAAGATTAAGGTCTCATTTTAAAAGGGGGCATCAGCTTATCACGGAATGGGAAGTTATAAGGTGATACTGCTTCTTATTTTAATCTTTCCCTTTCTTGCCTTAGCGGAAGAGGATCCTATATTTAACTGCTTTGAATACTATAAGGACGGTAATATAAAAAAGGCGGAATTTTGGTCAAAAAGGGCTATAAAGGAGAAGCCAGATAATGCTTATTCTTATATATGTCACGGAATGGTTCTTTATAAAAGGGGTTATATAAACAGATCCTTAAACTGTTTTAAAATTGCGGAGGTTAAGGCAAAAAATCTTGCCCAACTTAATCTTGTCTATCACTGGCTCGGCATTCTTTACGAAGAGGTCGGAGATCTTTCCCATGCTTTGATTTACAATCTCTTTTATCTTGAAATAGCCAAGGGTTCGGGCAACCTTGAGGCTGTGGGTGTTGCCCTTAACAACATAGCTTCCCTTTATGAGAGGGTGGGAGATGTTAACAATGCCATACTCTACTACGAAGAGTCCCTTAAATATCCCAGAAGCTCCGTGTCCGTTGCGTCCACATACAACAATCTTGCCCTCATATATGCGGAGAGGGACAAACTTGATAAGGCGGAGGAGCTTATAGAGAAGGCTATATACTACGGCGAAGGTTCTGGGCTTGATGAGGGTATATACAGGCTTAACAAAGGGTATATCCTGTGGAAAAAGGGGAAACTTAAGGAGGCTCAAAGGGAGATAAACAAGGGTCTTGAAACTGTAAGGAAATACAAAGATAAATACTGGGAGGCTGTGGCTTACAAATATCTTGCCCTTATTTATAGGGATACGGGGGCAATATTCCTTGCCAAAAAGTACATGAAGCTTTCAAGGGATATTGCAAAAAAGGTGGGTGCTTATCAGCTTTACAGGGATGCGGATAGGGCTTTGAGGAACATGTAATCAGAGCATCTCCCTAAGGAAGGGGTTGAATCTTTTTTCATCCCCTATGGTTGTCTCTTCGTTATGACCGCATATTACTACAGTTTCGTCCGGTAACATGGAAAAGATTCTCTTTAAAGATCTTTTTATATCTTCAAAATTGCCTCCGGGTAAATCCCACCTCCCTATACCCCCTTTAAAGAGCAGATCTCCCGCTATAAGTATCTCCTTTTCCTCAATATAAAAACAGCACCCGCCGGGTGTATGACCGGGTGTGTGTATAACCCTTAAGACGGTCTCCCCTACCTTTACCGTATCTCCGTCTTTTATATAATCATCTGGTTCTGGACAAGGCACCGCACCCACATAGGAACCAAAGCCTTGCCATATTTCGTCCTTCAGGAGGAACACATCTTCTTTATGAAGATAGAAGGGAATATCAAAGTACTCTTTTATAACCCCAACCTGACCTACATGATCTATGTGTCCGTGAGTGTTAACTATAGCCTTGGGTTTTAAACCGTTGAGGCTTTCTATTATTTTCTCACCTTCGCTCCCTGGATCAATAATGAGTGCCTCACCGCTTTCCTCATCTACCACTATTGAGCAGTTAACACTTAACGGTCCTACGGGAACAACCTTTATCATTTTCCTATCCTGATAGTTTTTATCCTTGATCTTTCCCCCCTTATTATTTCAATATCTTCTTTACCGCATGAAAAGAATTCAGAGAGCATATCAATAAGCATCTTGTTTGCCTTTCCCTTTTCTGCCCTTTCCTTCACCCATACCTCAAGGCTTATCTCTCCATTCACTTCCCTTATCATATTCTTTTTTGCACCCGGTTTAACCCTTACCTTTATTATTTTCATTTTTTCCTGTAGAGAATAGTGTAAACTATGACAAAACCGTCAACCCCGTGTTCCCTTGAATAGGCAACCTTTATATCAACTATCTCGTTACCCTTTTCCTCAATCTCCTTTATTACCTTCCTCAGCCCTTCCGTTATCTCGTAAGAAGTACCTTCCAGGTCTATAACAAGTACATCCATATTCACGGATGAATTATATGATAATATAATTGTAAAGATAGAGTAAAAGGAGCAGGGGGGCTGACATGAGAGTAGCACCTCGCATATACTACAGGGGTACCGTCCGTATTAATTGTAACGGTAATTTGATTGATTTGCCTGCCATTGACCTTTCCCTTTTTGCGGTAAAGGTCCAGAACAGATTTTTGGATCTGTGTAAGGATTTTCAGGAAGTCAGCATACATATAAATTTGGACAAGGAGACGGTTCTAAAGGGTAAGATCTTCAGAACTGGCGGAGACCATGCTGTTATCCTTTTTAATGAGGATGATGAGTTTATAGCGGAAACTGTAGGGGGATTTCTTACGAGGGAGATAGAAAGGACGGGTGTATGTCCTTACTGCAAGGCACCTTTAAACGGTAATTCTAAGATATGCAAGGGTTGCGGAATGAATCTTGACTTTACCAATGTTCATATTGTCAGAGCCCTTAAGGAGTTCAGATTGGGAAAACTTATAAGTAAGGTTGTTGAGGAGAACGGTGAATCAAAGGAGGAGGAGGATGTTGAATTTATAGGTGCAAGCAAACCTATGAAGGAGGTTTTTAAATTAATAAGGAAATATGCCACCACCGATTACCCCGTGCTTATAACGGGAGAAACGGGGACGGGTAAGGAGCTTACCGCTCGTGCAATACATGAAAGAAGTATAAGAAGAGATAAACCTTTTATTGCTATAAACTGTACCGCTGTTCCTCCTGACCTGTTAGAGGCGGAGTTGTTCGGTTATGAGAAGGGTGCCTTCACTGGGGCATATAAGACTAAGCAGGGAAAAGTTGAGCTTGCGGACGGCGGTACCCTTTTCCTTGATGAGATAGGGGATATGCCCTTGGATATTCAAAGTAAGTTATTGAGATTTCTTCAAGACTATAGCTTTGAAAGGCTTGGTGGTACAAAGACCCTTAAGGCTGATGTAAGAATCATTGCCGCTACAAATGTTGATTTGGAGAGGGCTGTAAAGGAAGGTAGATTCAGGGAAGATCTATTCTACAGACTCAATGTGCTTACCATAAAACTTCCTCCCTTAAGGGAGAGGGGTGAGGATGTTGTTATAATGGCACAGTATTTTCTGGAGAAGTCCGCAAAGGAACTTAATAAGAATATAAAGGGATTTACGGAGAAAGCCCTGGAAGCTATCAGGAATTATACATGGCCCGGTAATGTCAGGGAGCTTATAAATGTGGTCAGGAAGGCGTGCGTTCTTGCCAAAGGAGAGTACATAGATGTGGAGGATCTTAACATAAATGTTGATGCCCTCGCTGTGAACGGAGGGGAAGGTGTAAATCTTAACCTTGAAGAGAATATAAACAAGCTTGAAAAGGAGCTACTTGAGAGGGCATTTAGGATATCTTCGGGTAATGTGAGTAAGATAGCTGCTCTCCTTGGTGTAAGCAGACCTACCGTTTATAAATTAATGGAGAAATATGGTATAGGAAGGATAGAGGAGAAGCAGTAGTATAATCTTAAAGATACATGGGAGATATATGGGCTTCCCTTGAGAGGATACAGAACCTTCTGAACTATGTTATATTCGGTGTTCCCCTTTACAAACTTGCCCTTTCCCTATTTGTATTCTTTTCCTTTTTGGTTCTCAGAAAGCTTTTTATATTCTTTGTTATAAAGTCAATAAAGAGATTAACCGCAAGAACGGAGACAGAGATAGACGACATCCTGCTTAGTATCGTTTCCAAACCCGTCAGCTTTCTTATAGTGATAGGGGGTGTGTACATTGCCCTGCGGATTGTGGGTATTGAGTACGAAATAGTTTCTTCCGTATTTAAAACGCTTGTAATATTTGTTATTTCTTGGACCCTGTATAATTCTGTTGTTGCATTTGAAGGTCACTTTTATAAGTTTGCGGAAAAATTCGGAAGGGAGTTTGCTAAGGAGGTAGGGGGATTTTTAATAAAGATAACCAAAGCCTTTGTTATAGTGGTAGGTGGTGTTGCTATACTTCAGGAGTGGGGTATAAATGTAAGTGCCTTACTTGCATCGCTTGGTATAGGCGGTCTTGCCTTCGCCCTTGCGGCAAAGGATACCGCAGCAAATCTTTTTGGCGGATTGACAGTACTTATAGATAAGTCCATGAAGGTGGGGGATTGGGTGAAAATAGGGGATGTTGAGGGTATAGTTGAGGATATAGGTTTGAGGACTTCAAAGATAAGGAGCTTTGAAAAAAGCCTTATAGTTATACCCAATCAGGTGCTTGCAAATCAATCCCTTGAAAACTTCTCAAGAAGGAATGTAAGAAGGATAAAGATGACCATAGGTGTTACATACAGTACAACAAGGGAACAGATGGTTAATATACTGAGGGATATTAGGGAAATGCTGAAAAATCATCCAGGTATAGCCAAGGATCAGCTTCTTATGGTTTACTTTACGGATTTTGGAGATAGTTCCCTCAACATCTTTATTTACTGTTTTACCAATACAGCTGTTTGGTCAGAATATCTTGCCATAAGGGAGGATGTAAATCTTAGGATAATGGAGATAATTGAGAAGAACGGTGCCTCCTTTGCCTTCCCAAGCAGATCCATATATATTGAGCAGATGCCTAAGGAACAATAATATTACTTTACAAACATGTATTCGTCCTTATACCATCCCCATACGGTGGGGAATACATTCTCAAATTTGTCATATACAGCGGTTATGCTTTTAGGTGTTGCTATAAATATCATGGGCTGTTCTTCCGTTATTATCCTGAAAGCTTCCCTGTATATGGCTATGCGCTTTTCCCTGTCAAGCTCAACCGCCCCCTTGTCAAATAACTCATCAACTTTCCTTTCCCAATCTGTTGAGGGCTTTTCTTGTCTCGGATTCCACATGTGTAGCAGTCCCGAAGAGTGCCATACATTTCTGCCGAAGTGGGGATCCATGGATCCCGTAAGCCCTATTATTACCGCTTCCCATTCGTAGGGCGGTGATGTAAGCCTTGAGACCAAACTGTTAAAATCCACGGGCAGAAAGTTTACCTTTATCCCTATCTTTTTAAGATCTTCTTTTATTATGTTTCCTATGGTTTCCCTTTCTTTGTTGCCCGCATTAGTTAAGAGGGTAAACTCAAGGGTATGCCCTTCCTCATCCTCCAAGTAACCGTCTCCGTCCCTGTCCTTGAATCCTATGCTTTCAAGTAATGATCTTGCCTTTTCAAGATCGTATTCAAACTTCGGATAGTATCCTTCAATATAATAGGGTCTGTTTGCCTCCGTTATGGGGGTGTAAAGGGGTTTTGCAAGACCGTTGTAAACAAGGTAGCATATACCTTCCCTATCTACCGCATGGGATATTGCTTTTCTGAATACCTTGTTTCTGAACCACTTCAGTTTATACTTGGGTATCTTTGCGTCGGGGTTCTGATTGAATACTAAGAAGGTCGTGGAAGGTGTTGAACCGAGATCAAATATATTTATATCCTTATTTATATTAAAAACATACTGAAGATCCTGAATCCTTACGCCCATTATATCAACCTCACCCCTTGAAAACTTTAAAAGGGCGGTATCGGGATCCTGTACGATGATACCTATCTTTTTTTCAATGTAAGGTATGTCCTTTTCATAATAAAAGGGATTTTTTTCATAGACTATCTTCTGACCCTTTACATATTCCTTCATGATGTAAGGACCGGTGCCTACTATCTCGGAAGGTGGTGTATTAACATTCCAAGCGGAGTTGAATGTCCCTTCCTTAACGTACCTTTCCAGCTTATGCTTGGGTAATATAGGTTCTCCCACCGCCCTGAGGAAGGGGGCGAATTTTTCTGGAAGGGTAAACCTTACGGTATATTTATCAATCTTTTCTACCTTTATCTTTTTTCCGT